>JASHXK010000171.1 GCA_030043575.1 Terriglobales bacterium | reverse complement strand
GCAGTATGCGGTAATCGCGCCGGTGTCGCACTGCGCCTACAAGCGCGCCGCCGAGGACACGATCGTCGGCGAGCGCAGTATGGGCGATGCCCGACTGGACTATGACGCCCTCACCTATGGCTGGTTCGACTACTTCCTGAAGGGCGAACAGAACGGCATTCTGGAGAAGACGCCGAAGGTCCGCTACTTCACCATGGGAAGCAACAAGTGGCAGACCTCGGACACCTGGCCGCCCGCGGGCGCCAAGCCCGTCACCTATTACTTTGCCAGCGGCGGCAATGCAAACACGATGTACGGCGACGGCGCGTTGACGACCACGCCAGCCAAGCAAGACCAGCCCGACAGATTTGTCTACGACCCCATGAACCCAGTTACCACCCATGGCGGCGGATTCTGCTGCATGGGTTCGGCCTACAAGCCAGGCGCTCTGGACCAGCGGCCGGTGGAGACGCGGAACGACATCCTCGTCTACAGCACCGAACCGCTGCAACAAGGCATGGAAGTGAGCGGATCGGTCGATGTCACGCTGTATATCTCGAGCGACGCCAAGGATACGGATTTCACCATCAAGCTGATCGACGTGCTGCCGGACGGCACCGCGTACAACATCGCGGACAACATCCAGCGGGTGCGCTATCGCGAAGGCTACGACAAGCCGCCGGTATGGATGGAAAAAAGCAAGGTGTACAAAGTAACCCTGCAGCCGATGCAGATCAGCAACTACTTTGCACCCGATCATCGGCTGCGCGTGGAGGTTAGCAGCAGCAATTTCCCACGCTTCGATCGCAACCTGAACACCGGCGGCAACAACTACGACGAGAGTACGGGAGTAATCGCGCACAACCAAGTCCACCACTCGCAGCAGTATCCAAGCAGTATTACTTTAAGCGTGGTCAGCCATTAGGCCGAACTCTGGCCAGACAATTGCGCCAACCCAGCGCTTTCTCATTGGTCACTTCGACCGGAGCGAAGGCCAGAAACCGCATGGACGTTGACGTTTCGAGCCTGGCCTGTGGAAAAACCGCATAAAATCTGGCGGAAAATGCTTTCCACGCGAGGAAGGTTAGTATACGATACGCACCAGTCGAGCATTCTTACGGCTCAATAACACCTTCAAGGAGGATTACGAATGGCAACTGGCATGACCAAGACCCAGCTCGTCCGCCACATGGCCGAGAAAAACGAGCTCAGCAACAAACAAGCGGCTGCGTTTCTGGACGCCCTGGCGGAAGTAGCTATCAAGGAGACGAAGAAGAGCGGCTTATTCATCGTTCCGGGTCTGGGCCGTTTGGTGAAGTCCAACCGCAAAGCTCGCATGGGACGCAATCCGCAAACGGGCGAAGCAATCAAGATTCCTGCCAAGACCGTCGTGAAGTTTCGCGTAGCCAAGGCTGCAAAAGACGCGATCGCACCCAAAAAGTAAATTTGCCGATTCTTTCAACCGGAGGCCGGCCGCGTGCCGGCCTTTTTCCATTTTCGAGCTATCGCCTTTCAGCCGCCGGCAAACAGCTTTGCGGGGCTCGCGGTCTCCAATTCGATGCTCTGCAATCCTCGGTTCGTGCTAGAGTGGCCTCGCATGAAACTCGAATATCTCGGCGAAGGCTCGCCCGACTGCCCTTTGATCCGGCTCTATGAATTCGATACGACGGGCGCCAGGCGCCTGCGCGAAGCCTTTCGTTCCCTCGCTGACGGCTCGCGCCAGGACATTCCCCTGCATGAAGAGTGGTGGGTTGAGTCAGTTGCCGGATGCCATCTCGATCTGCGCCACGGCGTGAATGACTTAGGCGTGGTTGAGCGCCTGCCGTCAAAATTTGAATGCGTGCTGACGGCACAATCCTGGTCAGACATGGCGTCGAAGGTAGACCCCTTCTGCACTGGGGAATCGAGCGAGAATTTCGCATGGCTGGATGAAGAAGGAGAAGCGTCGCTGCTGCTCTCGTCCAGCGGAAGGTGGTAAGTCGTAAGATGTCTTAGGTTCCGAAGAACCGTTCTACCGCCTTTATATCGATTGTCCGGCTGTACTTGGGCAGGCTGTTGAGAAAGATGCGGCCGTACTGCTTCTTGAGAATGCGATTGTCAAGCAGGCAGAGCAGCCCACGATCGTGCAGCGACCGAATTAACCGGCCGAAACCCTGTTTGAGAGAAATCACCGCGTTGGGAACCTGATATTCGTAAAATGCGTTGCCGCCGTCTTCGTCAATGGCTCGAACCCGCGCAGCGACGACTGGATCGTTGGGCACTGCGAACGGCAGCTTGTCGATGATCACGCAGCTCAGCTGTTCGCCCTGCACATCAACGCCTTGCCAGAATGACGAAGTCGCAAAGAGCACTGCGTTTGGCGTGAGACGGAATTCCTCCAGCAGTGCGTTCTTCGGCGCGCTGCCTTGCAGCAGCATGGGATAGCTAAGCTCGCCCAGCAGGCTTTCGTAGATCTGATGCATCAGCGCATAACTGGTAAAGAGGCAAAAGGCGCGCCCCTCGGTAATCTCCAGCAAGCGGCGCACGCGTTGCGAGGCCTGCTCAACGAAGCGCGGATCGCGCGGATCGGGCAGATCGGGTGGAACGTAGAGCAGCGCCTGGCTCTCGTAGTCGAAGTGCGACGGCACTACTAGCTCGCGCGCATGCGTAATGCCCAGCCGGTTGCGGATGTATTCGAAGCCGCCAGCAACTGCCA
>JASHXK010000170.1 GCA_030043575.1 Terriglobales bacterium | reverse complement strand
TGCCGCGCCGCTCAGAGGCCACAGGCTATTGAACCACAGAGACACCGAGGATAACCGATCGGAAAACAATCGTGGGCTTGCTGGTTAGTAGGTGGACGCCTTTCTCGGACGTTGGGCAAGAGCACAATCCTTGCACCACACGTCGGGATCTGAGCCTCCGGCCTTGTTGACGAGCGACAACATCGCCTGCCTATCTTTCTTTTCTGCCTCTTTTGCGGCCTCCACCGAATTTCTGAAGCTGTCCGTCGGAATCTCCAATAGAGCTTTCAAATCATCGGCGAGCTTCCACGCGCGGTCGGCCACCGTGCAATCCCACCCGAAGCCATCGTGTCCGACAGGTTTCTCGACGCATTGCGCGGCCTGCAGCATCAGGGTGTTGCCCTGCCAGAACAGATCGGCCTTGAGATCATTCCACGGAACCGGCAGCGCTATGGTTAGAAGCGGGCCGTCGCTGCGCCAGATAACCAGCGAAGTCTTGTTGGTCTTCTCATCCTGCGCTACCACAGCCAGCTTGCTGCTGTCCTGCGACCAGAGAGGCCCAGCTCGGAAAATCACCTTCACACGCTCGGCGGGATAGATTCGTTTGCCATCGATTTCTAAGTACGGCTCCTTGTCCTCGTCGGGAGCGAAATGAGGACTGCCAAGGAAACCGGCATCATGATTACCGTCGGGAGAGAATGCCGGATTAATGTCGTCGCTGGCGACGCCATCCACGTCTTTGCCACTGTGAACGTCGAAGATATAGAAATAGCCGGTGCTGGGGTTGACAGCGCCTCCCGCAGCGATCCGAGAGGCATTGAGCCACTGCACGGCCTCAACATATTGCAGCATTGGCCCGGAGCCGGCAGGCTGGACGGGGATGTCAGCGACCCGTTTTCCCGAATCCGTTATGACTACCAGATGACCCAAAGACTCGTTCTTTGGATCGTCTCGCATGAAGGCGATCCTCCGGCCATCGGGCGACCAAACTGGCAACCACTTACGAACGCTATCAAATGTGAGCTGACGTATATGGCCTTCGGCATCGACGGAGTAAACGTCGTCATACGCGAGAAATAGGGCCTTGCGAGAGGGATCGCTCGCGGCTGCGGCCAACGAGCTCAGAACTACGAAACCCATCAGAAGACGGGCCAGGCGCATGCTAAACGTCATGGACCGTACTCCCGTGGAAATAGGTAGGCAACACGTAATCAATGGTGCGAATGTCCAGATCGTGGCGCATCATACTACCGAACGATTCGCGATAACAGCCAATAACAGATTTGTAAAAAGTGATAATGCCGAAGCTATGGTGTGATTCAAGATGCAAGCACCGTCGCTTACCAGCCGTTAAGCAGGTGACCCATCTTTTCTTTCTTGGTGCGCAGATACTGCTCGGAGCTCTCGTAGGGTTCGACTTCGGCGGAGATGCGCTCGACGACGGTGATCCCGGCGCGCTCCAGTGCGGCGACTTTATCGGGATTGTTGGAGATCAGGCGGACCTCGGTGACGCCCAGCTGGCGCAGCATTTCGGCGGGGAGCTTGTATTCGCGATAGTCGTTGTCGTAGCCGAGCTCGACGTTAGCTTCCACGGTGTCGAGGCCCTTGTCCTGGAGCTCGTAGGCCTGCAGCTTGGCCATGAGGCCGATGCCGCGGCCTTCCTGCTGTTCGTAGATGAGGATGCCGGCGCCGGCTTTGACGATGGTCGAGAGCGCGAGCTCCAGCTGCTGGCGGCAATCGCAACGCATGGAGTGGAAGACGTCGCCGGTCAGGCACTGCGAGTGGATGCGGACGATGGGTGGTGCGGCGTGGATGTCGCCCATGACGAGCGCGACCGCTTCTTCCTTAAAGCGCTCGGAATGGCCGTTGCCGTTGGATTTGGCCACGGCGGGCGGAATCTCGAATTCTCCCTCGAAGCCGTAGATGCGGAACTGTCCCCAGCGGGTGGGGAAGTTGGCTTCGGCTACCTTTCGGACCACGGAGTAAGTCACGGTTTAATTATAGATGCCCTGGCACAGGAGAAATGTTCAGAGATCACAGGGCGGTGTGCGGGGAGCACAGACAGAGCAAATCGCGAAGCCATGGAGCTGTCGAGGCGGGCTGGTTGCTATAGGGGTCTTCGGCTCGGACTGAAGTCTCGCTCAGGATGACACGTTCCGGATAAGGTACGGATGACTCAAACGATAAGAGTGAAGGGAAAGAATGGGGCGGCCTTTGCGGGCCGCCCTTAGGTTCGATCTACATTGATGCGTATCCGTTAACCTTAGCGATGTCCACCGCCGCCGTGGCCGCCACCTCCACCGTGCGAGCCGCCGCCGCTACTATGCGAGCTGCCGCCACCACTGCTGTGGTAGCTGGTGCCAGAGCGCGGAGCGGAATAAGAGCGCGCGCTGGTGGACGGGCTCGATCCGTAGCTACGAGCCGAGTAGCTCGGGCTGGAGCCGTAGCTGCGTCCCGCCGAATAGCCTGGCGAGGAGCTGTAGCCGCGGTTAGCCGAGTAGCCCTGCGTTGAACCATAGGAGCTGCGGTCGTAGCTGCTGGAGGGCGAGCTGTAGCCACGGCTGCTTGCGCCGTAGCCGTTGCTGCCACTGGACGGACGGCCGTAGTTCGAGGACGCCGAGTACGACGGCGCCGCGTGGTACTGATAGTTCGAAGGCGGACGCGGTACCGACGAGGCCGATCCGGCGCGTGAAGCGGAATATTGCGAGCCACCGACGCGGCTGGCGGAGTTCGCCGCCGAGTTGCCGGTGCCGTAGCGCTGGTTGTTCGCCGTCGTTGCCGATCCGCGATTAGCAGCAGAGTTGGCAGTGTTGCCGTTGGGACGGGCAAAGCTGTCATTACTGGCCGGCGGACGAGGCACGTTGTTGTGCGATTGGGCCGAGTTGGCGGAGTTGTAGGTCGATCCTCCAGCCGAAGACGGATGCGGAACATTGCTGGCGGAGTTCGCAGGCGTATTGGTGCGAGCCTGGGATCCGTTGGCCGGAGCAGTTCCACGCGAGGCTTCGGTGCCGGTGTTCGGACGAGAAGCGTTATTAGCGGCCGACGTGGTGTTGCCGCGGTTGAAGGAATTCGCGTT
>JASHXK010000169.1 GCA_030043575.1 Terriglobales bacterium | reverse complement strand
ATGTATCCCGAAGCGTGGGCGAAATTGTCGGCGCTGCTGGTGTTCGTCGGCTTCAATACCACATTTTTCCCGCAGTTCATTCTCGGCTACATGGGCGCGCCGCGGCGCTATCATGCATATCCCCCAGAGTTCCAGGTTTTGAATGTACTGTCGACCGCCGGCGCGTCGATCCTGGCTGTGGGCTATGTGCTGCCGATGATCTACTTCCTCTGGTCGCTGCGCTACGGCGAACTGGCGCCGCCGAATCCCTGGAACGCGGTTGGACTGGAGTGGATGACCCCTTCGCCGCCGCCGACCCACAATTTCGACGAGACGCCAATCGTGACCTGGGAAGCCTACGATTACGAGCATCAGCCGCAAGAGGAGGTCACCGTTGGCCACTAGCGATATGGACATCCAGGTCGCTGAGCACGCACTGCAGCACCACTTCGCCGACATGGAGCAGCAGCAGGAGACCTCCACCTTCGGCATGTGGATGTTCCTGCTGACGGAGATCATGTTCTTCGGCGGCCTCTTCTGCGCCTATCTGGTCTACCGTGCGTCGTATTACCAGGCCTTCGTGGAAGGCAGCCAGAAGATGAACATCTGGCTGGGTGCGACCAACACCGCGGTGCTGATTTGCAGCTCACTGACCATGGCACTGGGGGTGCGTGCAGCCCAGACTGGCAGGCGCAAGCTGATGGTCGTACTGCTGCTGATCACCATCCTGTTCGGCTTGGGCTTTCTGGGGATTAAAGCCATCGAGTATCACGAGCACTGGGAGAATCATGAGTTCCCCGGTCCCAACTTTCACTTCCAGACGATCGATAAGACAGCTCCCGTCGATCCGCAACACACCGAGATTTATTTCTCCCTCTACTGGGCGATGACAGGACTGCACGCGCTGCACATGGTGATCGGAGTTGGCCTGGTTGCGTGGATCATCATCATCGGTCTGGGCGGTGCCTTCACGCCGGCGTACTTCACTCCGGTGGAGGTCGTCGGATTGTACTGGCACTTTGTCGATCTGGTCTGGATCTACTTATTCCCGCTCCTTTATCTGATCAGCAAGAAGCATGGTGGCGGCTAAATGACGAAACGCGCAGCAGAAGAACATATCGCACCAGAATCGCATATTGTCCCGATCAGCCTTTACGTTGGCATCTGGGCGACGCTCATGGTGTGCACTGGCCTCACCGTTTATGCGGCCTCGGTTGATCTGGGCATCTTTAACATTGTGGTGGCTTTAGTGATTGCCACCCTGAAGGGCACGCTCGTGGTGCTCTTTTTTATGCATCTCCGTTACAGTACAAAGCTGACCATGATAACCGTCATCGCAGCGATCTTCTTTCTCCTGATTCTGTTTTCTCTCAGTATGACCGATTACCTGACGCGCGCCTGGTCGACCAGCATCCACTGAGTGCCGCGCAGACTTTGAGCTATAGAGTCCCACGTTGTGGTATAGCAGTTCTGGACCTGCGTCCGACTGCCACAATGTGGGAGATAAGCGTTCGTCCAGCTGGGTGGCGCCGCTGACTACTTTTGTTCGGGTTTCATCATCCTGTAACAAAGGTGCGTGTAACCTTACCTATGTGATTCCTACCTACGACAGTTCTGCTCCGACGGTCGGCTACAATACAGCCGTGAAACAAACCATCTTCGCTGTGGAAGACGATACCGACATTTTGCGGCTCGTTCGCCATCATCTGGAAAGTGCCGGCTACGGCGTGCGCACTTTTCCAGCAACAGCCGGGGTAATTGCCGAAGCCGAGAAGCAGCTCCCATCTCTGTTTTTGCTGGACATCATGGTTCCTGGTGGCGATGGCCTGGAGCTTTGCCGCCGCATTCGTCAGACGTCATCGCTGGCCATGATTCCGGTAATTTTCCTGACTGCCAAGACGACCGAATCGGACCGCGTCATCGGTTTGGAGATGGGCGCCGACGACTATATTCCCAAGCCGTTCAGCCCGCGCGAGCTGGTGGCTCGCGTTCGCGCCGTGTTGCGGCGATTTGAGCGTCCATTGGCGCCCTCGATCGTGAAAGCCGGGGATATCGAGATCGACAGCGGGGGCATGACGCTGACGGTTAGAGGACAGCTCACGCAGACCACAGCCACCGAATTTCGCCTGCTGGAGTATCTGGCGCGCCATCCCGGGCGGGTCTTTACCCGCGATCAACTGCTTGATGCTGTCTGGCGCGACACCCACTACGTCACCCCCCGTTCGGTCGATGTTTATGTCCGCCGCATTCGTGAGAAAATCGAGGAGAATCCTGACGAGCCACGTTATCTGAAGACGGTGCGGGGCGCAGGTTACCGCTTCGAAATTCCCAAGTCCTAGTGCCGGCAGGCGCAGAGAAGCGATGCCTGCGAGGGACCCTGAAGAGCTGCAACCGTGAAGAGTCGCATCTTCCTCAAGCTGTTAGTCGCAGCCTTGGTCGTGATTGCGGCGTGTACCCTTTCGCTCGATCTCCTGATCGGACGGTCGTGGGAGAACATGCTGCGCCGCGAGATGGAGACATCGCTGCGGCAAAAGACGGAGATGTTTGCAGCCCGGGTCGCGAGCTCTCCGCCTGGTTCGCTACGGCAGATCACCGATCAGGCGGCTTCCACAGCCGGGGCGCGCATTACGGTCATCGACTCGACGGGTAAGGTTCTGGCTGATTCCGAAGTCGATCCCGCCACGATAGACAACCATGCTACGCGGCCAGAGTTTGTTGCCGCCTTGCACGGTCAGATGGGAACCGCGACGCGGCTGAGCAAAACTGTGGGCGTCGAACTTTTGTATGTGGCTGTGCCGATCCCGGGCGGCGCCGTCCGCATGGCGTATCCGCTAACTTCGATTCATCAAGGCAATCGTGAGATTCGACTCGATCTGATCAAAGGCTCTGCTATTGCGGGGTTGCTCGCCTTACTGCTGGTTTTTGCGGCGACGCAATCCATTGGCCGCAGGCTGCTGCGGATCACCGATTTCGCGGAGCGCATTGCAGCCGGCGATCTGTCGGCGCGAATTCAGGAAGGTGCGGGCGATGAGATTGCGCACGTCGCATCGGCGCTGGACAAAACGGCGCGCAAGCTGGAAGAAGGATTCGCCGATCTGGAAAACAGCCGCCAGACATTGGAGACGCTGCTGAACTCGATGCAGGAAGCCGTCATCGCGGTCGCACAGGATGAGCGCGTTCTGTGGGCCAATCAGCGAATGGAGCGGCTGCTGCCAAGCGGGGTGCGGCTCGGGGCGCCGCTGGTGCAGTCGGTACGCGATCCCGAGGTCCTGGCTTCGGTGCAAAACGCGCTGACCACGCGCGACGTGACCATGGCGCGCGCTGCGAAGATCTTTTCTGGGCGCGTTTTTGACGTGACCGCCGCTCCCATGCCCGGTGGAGGTGCGGTAGCTGTGTTACACGACCAGACGGAGATCGAGCGTGTCGAAAAAACGCGACGCGACTTCATCGCCAACGTCTCGCATGAACTGCGCACGCCGCTCACTTCCATTCAAGGCTACGCTGAGACGCTGCTGGAAAGCCGCAACGTGCCGTCGAACCTGCGCGAGTTCGTGGAGATTATTCGCAAGAATGCCATGCGCATGGCGCGTCTTACGGAAGACCTGCTGGTTCTGGCGCGGGTGGAATCGGGCGAACAGAAGCTGAACCTGCAGCTGACCATGCCGCAAGAGCTTCTCGATGATGCCGTACAGACCTTTCATGAAGTGGCCAACGGCCGGGGCATCGAATTGTCGATCATGAACACAGCATCTTCGGCCGTCATGGTCGATCGCGACGCGATTCATCAGGTCTTTGCCAACCTGATCGACAATGCCTTGAAATATGGCGGCCAGGGCGAAAAGGTTCTACTAGGAGCTTGCGAGTCGGAAGATGGGGTCCAGTTCTATGTGCGCGACTTTGGATCCGGCATCTCCAGCGAACATCTGCCGCGCTTGTTTGAACGCTTCTACCGCGTCGACAAAGCGCGCTCGCGCGAATCAGGTGGGACTGGCCTGGGATTGGCGATCGCCAAGCATGTGGTGCGCGCCCACTCCGGCACGATTCGCGCCGAGAGCGAGTTGAACCACGGTTCTACGTTTTATTTCACTGTTCCGCGGCAGTCCGTGCCCACGCCGGTAACGGTATAAGGCGCCGATTTGTTAGCAATCCGAATACATTCTGCCTGTGAATTCAACCGAAGTTAATGCAGATTTCATAGAAAATTCACAGCCAGTGGCTATCTTAGGTGTAAGAACACACTCCACTCATCCGCGCTGTGCCCAAGGCAGATTTGGACCGAACAAGTGTAGGACGTGGGGCAGATTCATGAGAACAGGATGAGTTCGCCCGAAAACATTCCTCCCAGCCCAGAGGCAATCTGCGCGGAACTGCAGGAACAGACTTTGCAGGCATGCCGCGTGGCCCGCAGCGCAGCAGGCATCGTCGCCGAAGGAATTGCTACCGGAGTATCGTCGGTGCTCGAGGGGGTGCGGCAGAAAGAGAAGGAACTCGACGACCTCGACCGCGTCATCGACCAGGGAGTGACGTCGGTGATCACGCAGGTTAGTCCGGGGCCGGCGCGCCAATTGCTGGCCTGCCTCAAGTTCATCATCGATCTGGAACGCATCGGCGACCTTTTGCTGAATTGCAGCAATCGTGCCGCGGCGGTGGGCAGTCGCATCGAGCTGCAGGATATTCGCGATCTCACCTTGATGGCCTCGCGGCTGGAGAAGATGCTGGGCGATGTGCATGACGCCTTCAGCCAGCGTGATCTCAACCGGGCACTAGCTGTGTTGCGCTCGGATGCGGAACTCGACCGGCTCCGCAATCTCATTTTTCTGCGGCACCTGGAGAATCATGATGGCGTGCCGCGCCAAGAGAGCTTCCACGTCCTATTTATGACGCAGTCGCTGGAGCGTGCCGGAGATCATGCCAAGAATCTTGCCGAAGAGGTATGCCACCTGGTTAGCGGGCACAGCGTCCGCCATGTGTTGCGCGCCTACGATAAGCCCGTGGAGCAGATGTTCATCGACAACCTCAAGCGCCGGCAGAAAATCTGAAGTTCCGACCCAGACTTGCCAAGTCTGGACAGAAATCAGCCCACGTAAGTGCTTGTCTTTACGCTAAATTCACTGCTATGTAACCGGACTGTAACAAAGCCGGCGTAGAACCACTAGTTGGGTTTATCCGCATAAATTGAGGAGGAACGACTTGATTCGCTCACTCAGGGTGCTTGTGTGCATCGCTGTGCTTGCGAGTTGCGCCTGGGCGCAAACAGCATTGAACGGCGCGGGCGCCACCTTTCCTTATCCGATCTATTCCAAGTGGTTCATTGAGTATCACAACCTGAATTCCAACATCCAGATCAACTACCAGTCCATTGGCAGCGGTGGTGGCATTCGCCAGGTACAGGCCGGGACGGTCGACTTCGGGGCCACGGACGGTCCGATGACCGACGAGCAGATTGCCCAATCCAAGGTTAAGGTTTTGCACGTGCCTACCGTGCTGGGCGCAGTTGTGCCGGCCTACAACATCCCGGGAGTGAATGCGGAGCTTAAGTTCACGCCTGACGTGCTGGCCGACATCTATCTCGGTAAGCTCACTAAGTGGAACGATCCACGTATAACCAAGGTCAATCCGGGCGTCAACTTTCCGAACCAGAACATTACCGTGGTACATCGCTCCGACGGCAGCGGCACCAGTTACATCTTCACGGACTACCTCTCGAAGGTCAGCCCGGAATGGAAAAGTACCGTTGGCAAGAACACCTCCGTAAAGTGGCCGGTCGGTATCGGCGGTAAGGGCAACGAAGGTGTCGCGGGAACGATTCGCCAGTTGCCGGGCTCGATCGGATATATCGAGTTGATCTACGCGCTGCAGAACAAGATTCCGTTTGGGCTGGTGCAGAATTCCTCGCACAACTTCGTCAAAGCCAGCCTGGAAAGCACAACCGCTGCCGCCGCCGGAGTCAAGATGCCGGCCGACTTCCGCGTATCGATCACCGATCCTCCGGGCAAGGATGCTTATCCGATTGCCAGCTTTACCTGGCTGCTAATTCCGACGAACCCGGCCGACGCCAATAAGGGCAAAATCCTGAAGGATTTTCTCTTCTGGATGTTGGACAAGGGACAGACAATGGTAGAAGCGTTGTCCTATGCTCCATTGCCCAAGGATATAGCGGCAAAGGAAAAGGCGGCAATTCAGTCGCAGGTCAAGCCGTAAGAGTCAGCGATTAGCGATTAGCAATAGCTCAGTTCAAGCCGGCGTTCAGTCCGGCATCGCTGGCCAAATTAACACCGCGGTCGTCGCGTCCTCATACGGGACTTATAGCTGGGATTTCTGGGCTAACTGCTAGTGCTAATCGCTAATTGCTTCTTTAACCGCTCTGTAACAAATGTCTGATAGCGTCGATCCCATGAACACGCCGGAGCCTATTGAGCCGCTTCCCAAGCCGGTGACATCGATCCCGTCCCTGGGGAAGGTGGAGGCTCCGCGATCCGCCCCGAAATCGACTGTCCTGCAGAAAATCAGACAATCTCATCCGTCGAGCAGCCGTATTCCCGACGAGATATTTCGCTGGATCATCCTGCTAAGCGCGGTCTCGGTCTTTGCGATCGTCGTCTTGGTAGTCTGGAAGCTGGTCGACAAGTCCCGTCTGTCGCTGCATCAGTTTGGCATTCATTTCTTCTACGGTCACGATTGGGATCCGGTCAACGATAGCTACGGGGCGATGCCGTTCATTTACGGCACCTTGGTCTCATCGTTCCTTGCGTTGTTATTGGCGGTGCCGCTTTCCGTCGGGGTTGCGGTGTACATCACCGAGATGTGCCCGCAGGGGCTAAGGGCGATCATTTCCTTCCTGGTAGAGCTGCTCGCGGCGATACCCAGCGTGATTTACGGGTTATGGGGAATTTTTGTTCTGGCGCCGCTGCTGCGCGACTACGTCCAGCCGTTCCTGGCGAAGACTCTCGGATGGACCGGGTTTTTCTCCGGCCCGATGTACGGTCTTGGCATGCTGGCGGCGGGAATCATTCTGGCGATCATGATCGTGCCGGTAATCGCGTCGATTACGCGCGAAGTAATGTCGGCGGTGCCACAGAATCAACGCGAGGCGGTGCTGGCTCTTGGGGCGACGCGCTGGGAGATGATTCGCATGGGCGTGCTGCGCAACGCGCGCATCGGCATCGTCGGTGGAGTCATTCTTGGCCTGGGCCGCGCGCTGGGAGAGACCATGGCGGTGACGATGGTCATCGGCAACCGTCCCGAGGTCGCGAAGTCACTATTCGCTCCGGGCTACACCATGGCCAGCGTAATCGCTAACGAGTTCAGCGAGGCCACGGGCGACATGTACCTCAGCGCGCTGGTGGAGATTGGACTCGCGCTGTTCATTGTGACTTTGATCGTCAACGCCCTGGCGCGCTTGCTGGTGTGGAGCATCACCGGCGGAACGGCGAGGCCAAGTGTCTAACTCTGTGCCGCCGTCCACTTCGCAGCAGGTTAGTCTCTGGCGCCGCCTCACCGATTGGGGAGCGACCGGCTTCGCCATACTGGCGGCCATCCTGGTTCTGGTTCCGCTGCTTGCCATCTTCATTTACCTGGTCATCAAGGGCATCGGCTCTATCAATTGGGCATTCCTCACCCAGACTCCTAAGCCGCCCGGCGAAGTCGGCGGCGGCATGGCGAACGGTATCGTCGGCACGGGATTGATTCTCTGCGTGGCCAGCGTCATTGGCGTTCCGCTGGGCATCGGCTCCGGGATTTATCTCGCGGAGTACGGCCGCAATCGCTTTGGTGACGTGATTCGCTTCACCGCCGATGTATTGAACGGCGTTCCCTCGATCGTGATCGGTATTACGGTGTATTCGCTGATCGTCGTGCGGCAAAAGCACTTCTCGGCATTCTCTGGCGGAGTGGCGCTGGGCATCATGATGATTCCCACCGTCGCGCGCGCCACCGAAGAGATGCTGCTGATGGTTCCCAACATGATCCGCGAAGCGGCTTATGGATTGGGAATACCGCGCTGGCGAACCACGCTGTCTATCACGCTGCGTACCGCATCCGCTGGCGTGATTACGGGGTGCATGTTAGCATTCGCGCGCGTGGCGGGAGAGACGGCTCCGCTACTGTTCACAGCCTTTGGCAATCAGTTCTGGAACCTGAAGTTGAATCAGCCAACGGCAGCGCTGTCGCTGCAAGTTTTCACCTACGCCATCTCGCCTTATGACGATTGGCACAAGCAAGCGTGGGCGGGAGCTCTGATACTTATTCTGCTGATTGTAGGCGCAGTGGCTGCGGTTCGCATCGTGACCGCTCGAGGGAGATTAAAGGGAGCGTAAGGTCCGGTTATGGGTGTGGGCATTGAAGTGCGGGGGCTGAACGCCTGGTACGGCAAGAACCAGTCGCTGAATTCCATCGACATGACCGTGCCAGCCAACCATGTGACAGCCGTGATTGGACCCTCCGGTTGCGGCAAGAGTACCTTCGTGCGCTGCCTCAACCGTATGCACGAGACCATACCCGAAGCCCGGGCGGAAGGCTCAGTCAAGGTCGGGGAGATGGATGTGTATGGCGATGGATCGGATCCGGTTGAGGTGCGTCGCCGGATTGGCATGGTGTTCCAGAAGCCCAATCCGTTCCCGACCATGTCGATTTTTGACAACGTGGCGGCGGGGCTCAAGCTCAACGGCTTCCGCAATCGTAAACAATTACATGAGCTGGTGGAGCGCTCCCTCAAGCTGGCTGCTCTTTGGGACGAGGTGAAAGACACGCTTCACAAGAAGTCGGGCGCAAGCCTCTCCGGTGGCCAGCAGCAACGGCTTTGTATCGCCCGCGCCTTAGCCGTGGAACCCGAAGTCTTGCTGATGGACGAGCCAGCCTCGGCGCTGGACCCGATCTCGACCAGCAAGATCGAAGAGCTCATATTTCAGTTGAAGCAGCACTACACAGTCGTTATCGTCACTCATAACATGCAACAGGCGGCGCGGGTCGCCGAGCTCACCGGGTTTTTCCTGATGGGGAGCCTGATTGAGTACGACAAGACGGAGAAGATCTTTACCACCCCCGCCGACAAGCGGACGGAAGACTACGTGACAGGCAGGTTCGGATAATGCGCAGCCGCTTTCAGCAGGGACTCGACGAATTAAAAGAGAAGCTTTTGCGAATGGGGGGTCTGGCGGAGCAGGCGATCGACCGCGCGACCGAGGCCTACCGTACCCGCGACAGCAAGTTCTGCCAGATGGTTCTGGCGGGCGAGAACGCCATCAACGACGCCGAGCGTGAAATCGACGAACTGGCGCTCGATCTGCTCGCCATGCAGCAGCCCATGGCTATCGATCTGCGTTTCATCCTCGCTGTACTCAAGATCAATGCCGACTTGGAGCGCGTAGGCGATCAGGCGGTCAACATCGCACAGCGCGTTCTGGACCTGATCAGCGAGCCGGAGATCTCACTTCCGGTCGACATTCCGCGTATGGCTGACGGCGTCAGCACTATGGTGCAGCGCGCTTTGGAGTCGTTTCTCGACGGCAAAGCCGAAGTCGCCGAAGCCGTGCTGCAGATGGACAGCATCGTCGATCGCATGAAGGACGAAGCGTTCGTAGTGTTGGTGCAGAGAATGCACGATGATCCCTCGTGCACGCGCCAGGCGCTGGATGTTTTGCTGATCGCACGCGCGCTGGAACGCGTCGCCGACCACGCCACCAACATCGCCGAAGACGTCATCTTCTGGGTGCGCGGCGCGGACGTGCGGCACGGCGGCGCACACTATCGGGAGTAGCGAACTCGACACCAAACCTTCTCGAGCTAAGTCTCCGGGCCCGCGCAGGTTGCGTCTTCAAATGTTAGGGTCGAGATTTGGCTGGCGGCGATCAGCCACAAGCAGCCATACCGCTAAGATGACGAGTTCGGGATCAATGGC
The DNA here is from genome assembly GCA_030043575.1 of Terriglobales bacterium. Taxonomy (GTDB): domain Bacteria; phylum Acidobacteriota; class Terriglobia; order Terriglobales; family Acidobacteriaceae; genus Bog-257. Next base: position 390 of record JASHXK010000169.1, on the reverse strand, counting down.
ATGGCGGTAACGGGTGGACGGAAATGTGATGTAGTAAATCAACGGTAAGAAGGTCAGCAATGTGACGAAGAGGAAAACGCCATGAACCCGGCGCTTGACGGCCAGCAGCAATCCTCCGAAGGCCAATAAGGTCGCGCAGAATAGGAATAGCTGCTGTAACCCCCGCAGGCCCGCCTCCTCAAAAATCCCAAACCAGAAAAAGAAAACCCTGCGGCAGGTTAACGCCAGGAACCTTGCAGGGTTTTCCGCGATCCAGATTCGGGCATCGCGGCCCTGCTTGGCGTCGAAAGCCGCTTCTCCCATCTCCTTATACTGCGCATACAGGAAGCTGTTGTTGCCGGGACGGTAAGCGGGAACAAATCCCCGGCCGTCAGCCAGTCGATTGTTGCC
>JASHXK010000168.1 GCA_030043575.1 Terriglobales bacterium | reverse complement strand
CGGTGCAATCGTGATAGGCACTCCCGCTGCGCGCGAGAAACTCGAGAGGAGTCAGTGGAGAGATCATAAAACCCGCCTGCCTTGCTGAATTCCTGGGCGCATTATATTGCGCCGCTCTGTCCCCAGACTGTGATGTGTAACCCAAGAACAGCAAGAGGAAAAGGCTCAAAAGGGCGATTTATCAAGGCCCGAAAGAGCAGGCGATCCGCGCCCGTAAGTGCCAGCCGTAAGAGCACCGTTGCCAGGAATAGCCCTAACGAAGTCCGGCAACTCGCAACTGAAGTCGGAATCTTGGTTGCCCTGGCCTTGGAGCGGCGCAGTCAGACAGAAAAAGGGCGGCCCGAAGGCCGCCCTTTTAGGTGAAGCAGATGGAACTGACTAGAAGACGATCTTCCCTTGCAACTGGACGATGCGTCCCGCAGGCGAACCCGCAAAGAACGATCCGAAAGGACCGGTCGGCGGAGCCGTCTGTTCGGTAACTACACCGAAAGTTGAGGTTCCGTAGAGGTTCCCCGGTTCGGCGAAGTTGGGGTGATTGAACACGTTGTAGAAGTTCGCACCGACACCGAAGGCCACGCGCTCCGTCAGCTTGAAGTTCTTGTTGATGCTGATATCAGAATCAAAGAACCCAGGCCCGCGATAGCTGTTACGTGGCTGATTCGGGAAGCCAGTTACGGTACCCGCCGAAGCGAACCCAAGCGGGTTCAGGCAGGTTTGATAGTACGTACCGCAGCTGCTCTGGCCAACACCAACAACTTCCGCCGGCAGGAATGGCAGACCGTTGTAGTTGTAGTTGGCAGCCGCCGTCGTGGCGTCAAACACCGTAAACGGCAGTCCGGAACGAGCGAAGAAGTTCTCCGACAGAGTCCATCCGCCGAAGGCGCCGTTGACGAACTTGTTGCCGAACTTCCAAGGAGTGTTCCAAACATACTGAGCGTTAAAGGAGCTGCGGATATCGTAGTCCGCGTTCCCGTAGTTGCTGGCAATGTTGAACGGATTCAAGGCAAATTCCGCACTGGTCGAGCTGTACGGCAACACGCCGCCGTTGGAGATTTCATCCAACGCATGCGCCCAGGTATAGCTGGCCTGGATGGTGAAGCCGTAGGTCAGACGACGCTGATAGCTGGCGGTCAACTGGTTGTCGTTGGAGACAGCCCCCGAGTAGACCTCGGTGACACCAGCAAAGTTAGAGTTAGGCGCCGTGGCCGGGAGTCCCGCGAAACCAGCAAAGGCGTTGGGGTAGTTCGTAATCGGCTCGTTGATACCGTGATTGCCGATATACGCCAAGCTCACAGAGCTCTTGCTATCCAACTGCTGCTCGAGTTGCAAGCTCCATTCCTGGTAGCGCGGAATGTGGAATTGCCCGATCATGTTGCCGAAGTTGGGGGCCGAGAAGAGGCCGCCGCTTGCGGCAGACAGTGAGTTGAAGCTAGCCCCGCTGCCAAATCCGCTTCTGATCGCGGACGCCGTACCGGCGCCGATCAGCCACGGGCTGGCGGCTGTGGTGGTATCGGCCCACGGTACGCCTCCCTGCGTAACCGGAACCACACCAGGCAGGTTCGACATGAAGGTATCGCCCAGGAACGCGGGGAAGGCATCGTAGAAGATACCGAAGCCGCCACGAACCACGGTCTTGTCGCTGCCAGCCGGCGACCACGCAAATCCGAAGCGCGGCGCCCAGTCGATGGCGTCCACCGACCGGAATATCTGGTGACGATTGGCATCGATGATTGAGTCATACGCTGTATCCAGGCTGGTCGGCAACGAATACAGCGAGCCGGTGAGAAGCCCGGCACAATTGGTTTGGCAAACCGGATTCGAGTCGTGCTCGGCGCGCAGGGCAAAGGTCAGCTTCAGGCTCTTGCTGACTCGCCACTCGTCCTGAGCGTAGAGGCCAAGACCCCAGAGAGCGACGGGGTTGCTAAGCCGCTCGGGGAAGTTCTGTGTGAACACGTCGGCGACGCCATTGTAGAAGTCGGTCGTCGACCCTTCAATAACCAGCGGATTGACGCCCGAGCTATAGGCGTAGTCGGTGATGTCATACCGGCGGAAGTTCGCCCCGAACTTCAGGTTGTGGGCACCTTTCGTGACCGAGAAGTCGTCCACAAACTGATACTGGGTAGCATTCCGGCCTTGCGGGAAAGCGTACCCGAGTGTGTTCAGGTTGTTCATGCCGATGCCGGCCAGATCGAGTTCGGCCGGGAAGGTCGCTGCCGCATCGATCTGATTGAAGATCGCGCGGTAGTAGCTGCCGGCGTAAACGAACTGGTTGGTTGCGTTGCTGCCGAAGCTGTGCGTCCACTGGCCCTGGCCGTTGTACTGCGGCTGATAGCTGGCAGCGCTGAAGTTCGTGTTGATGGGATCGGCAAAGGTCGCCTGCGTACCGTGATCGAAGCTGACGCTCCAGAACAGGTGATCCTTGTCAGACAGGTTGTAGTCCACGCGTCCGGTCAGCAACCACTCCTTAGCCGGTAGCGAAGGGCTAGCGGTATACGTCTGGGAGCAGACGCCCCCGAGAGCCGCGCTGACGCCGGGCAGGTTGGTGGTCAAGTCGCCGCAGCTGCCAGGTACCGGCGATCCCCCACTGTAACCGGGGGCGGCCTCGTACAGGCTGAAAGCCTTGGAGTACAGGGCGGACTCAACTGGGTTGGTGGCGGCTATGTTCGCCAACACCGCGTTGCCAAAAGCCGTGGTCGGAACGAACACGGTCTGGGTCGAAGGAACGATGTAGCGGATTCCCTCCCAGTCGGCGAAGAAGAACAACTTGTCCTTCTTGATAGGGCCGCCGATGGAAGCTGCCCACTGATTGTTGTTGGTGAAAGGCGTCGGCGGCACAGGCGTCTGTTGGCCGGCGAACCAGCTGTTGGCCTGGATGCTGCTGCCCGTCCACCAGTAGTTGGCGTTGCCGTGGAAGGCATTGGTGCCCGACTTGGTGACGTAGCTGACCTGCGCACCCGCCTGCTGGCCATACTGCGCGCCATAAGCATTGGTCGTGACCGTAGCTTCCTGAACCGCGTTCTTGCCCAACATCAGGTTGGTTGCGCCCGAGTTGTTCAGGTTCAGGTACGGATCCATCTGGTTCTCACCGTTCATCGTGAACACGTTGGAGGTAGCAGGCAGGCCAGCCGTCTGGAAGTTGCCATAGCCCATACCGGTGTTCATGTTGATGCCGGGTGCAGTCTGCGCAATGTAGGTAAGGTCATTACCGCCGTTGGGCGCATTGGCCACGACGTTCTGATCGAAGTTGGTGGACAGGTCAGCGTTATCGGCCTGCACCAGAGGCGCAGCGGAGGTGACTTCCACCGTCTGCGAACTGGTACCGACGGCCAGCTTCACATCGGCCACGGTCGCCTGGCCAACGTTAATCATGGCTGTCGTTTCGGCCTTGCTGAAGCCGCTTGCGGTTGCGCTAACGGTATAGGAACCGGGCTGCAACAGCGAGAAGCGATACGAGCCACTGTTATTCGTGGTGGTACTGCGTGTCTGCCCAGTGCCGCTGTTTTTCAATGTGACCGTGGCGTTGGGCACGACCGCGCCGCTAGGATCTGTAACCGTACCGGTAAGGTCGCCCGATACCAGCGACTGCGCCACAAGTGACGGAGTCATCAGCAGGGCGATCACCAGCACGCTCAGCAGTCCGATGATCACTTTTTGTACTCTCATAGATCTCTTTTCTCCGCTCGAGATGTACTTCCGGGTGTTTTCCCACCTATCCACAGACTTGGCCGAGATGCTTGCTAAAAGAGGTAGGCAGGGGTTCCACACGGAAGATGTAGTCGCACGCCGGTGACCATTCGCGGACGGAATGTTTTCCATTATGGTTCAATTTATCTAATTGAAAAATTTGGGAATAACTCCAAGGGAAGGCAGCTGTGGATAACACTTCTCCCATTTTTCATATACCCCTTGCCTGGCTATTCATATTCTGAAATCTTTTTTTTCGCCGGCAGGCAACCCCTGGCCGCGAAATTCCCTCGGGTTTGGCGAAGAAAACGAGAAAATGGCGAGCTGTTTCGTTCCCCGCGCAAAGAAAGCGCCATCCGAATTCTTCTGCCGCGCGTGGCGGCGAATTAAGGAATTCCTGCTGGTGCCGTTGGGTTAGAATGGCGCTCAATAATGCAGCGCGCCGCTTTGCAAGCCACTTCGTCCCGGCGCCGATCAAGATTTCGTCGCCGCTGGGATTTGCTCGGGCTGCTGGTTCTCCTGCTGGCCGCCCTGCCGCCAGAACTGTTGCGGCCGAAGATTCTAACCCTCATTCCCAACCCCGGCTACATGGATGACGATTGGCGTCTGGACTCGGCGTTCAAGGCATCGCAGGGCATTTGGCTGGGACGAGACGTGGCCTTCACTCGAGGCCCTTTGTTCCAGTGGCTCTCCAGTCTGCCCGCACGGCACATGGGTCTCTCGACAGGATCCGTTTATGCCACCTGGCACACTTTGCTCACGTATCTGGTGATCGTGCAGCTATGGCTGGCAGTTTGGCTGCTCTTGCCGGAGCAGCCGGGATGGGCGCGCGGTCTGCTGTGGTTGTTGCTATGCGTGTTCTGGTCGCCGTCGCTGCGAGTCACTAGCGTCATTCTTCTTTTCGCACTGTTTCTGCGCGGTGGTTACGCGGTCGCTGAAATGCGGACGAAGGCCTGGTTGGCCGGAGCTTTCCCGCCTGTGCTATGCGGCGCCGCCTTTCTGTTGTCAACCGACACGGGAATCTACGGCGTCGTGACTTTGCTTGTCGTGACAGTCGCTCTTGGATTTGAATTCCGAACTGACCGATCCGCCCTCGTCCGGCTTGGGCGCGCGCTGCCGGTGATGGCAGCTTCCTCGGTTGTCGTTCTGTTGGCAATGAATTCCCTTTTGGCGTCTGCCTTCAGCTTTCGATACTGGGGAAACGCATTCGCCGTAGTCGATACCTACCGTTGGGCCACGCCATCGCCGATGACGGAGCCGGCGACGGTGCGACTAGTGATCACGCTGCTGGGAGGCGCTGCGGTGTTTCTCCTCTGCAGCGTACTTAAGGCGAGGAGCGGCAAGCAGGTCACGAGTCGAGCCGGATTTCTGCTGGCTGGAGGCGCACTATGCCTGATGCTGATGCAAAATGCGATCGTGCGCTCCGACGAGAGTCACGTACGAGCGGCGTTGCTTGGTGTCGTGCTCTTGTCCGGTGTGATCCTGGTGGCCGGGGAACAACTTGCTTCGGTTGCGGGGATGCTGCTGGTTGTCGCTTTTTCTCTCGCCTTCGGAGGATTGCCCAAGGGGCGGTTCGCCTCGATGGAGTTGGAAGAGGTAGCCTTCTCGCCGTCGCTGGTCCACAATCTGGTGGCGCAACTTCGCCAGCCATTAACCGCTTGTCCAGCGGGGTTCGCCGAGTTCGATGGGGCTTGCTTTCCGAGCGACTTTGCAGCTCTGCAGAAGTCGGTAGCAGCCTTCCTGCAACAACACAGCGACGCGCGCGATTCGATCGCAATCTTTCCTTATCAGACCAGGTATGGTCTTGCCGCACGGCGTCCGGTCGCCGGAGGATTGCTGCAGGCATATACCGCAAGCGGGCCTTATCTGGCCCAAGTGGAAATCGCGGGATTGCAGCGAGCGGCTCCGGCCGCCGCGCTGTACTTCCCTGATCCCGATCCCAATCAACTGCTGGGCGGGAACTTCAAGCGTTGGCGCGACACCGATCGCAGCCTGCCGATCGACGGAATCGCAAATTTCACCCGTGCCCCGGAGGTGTGGTTCTGGATGCAGAGTCACTATCGCAGCGGCCAGCTCATCAGCCCTGGAGTACTGGGGCTGGTGCGAGACGATGCCAGAGCAGGAAGCATTTCAATCCAGACGCGATCGCTCGACGTGCCCAGCCGCACATTCGCGGTGACGGCACAGGACTCGGAATTCGATCTGGGCATGGTGGAGACCGCAAGCCGCGCCGACTTCCTGCGCTTGACGCTGACGGTGCACTATCCGCTCTGGTGGCATCTGTGCAAATTGCAGCAGATGAAGCTCGAAGTAGCGCGCGCCGATGGCAGTCGCGAGGCGCTGTACCTGGTGCTGCCGCCGAACACGAGCACTCAGGTTTGGGTTTATCCCTGGAATCCTCCGGATTTGGCCAACTACTTCGACTCCAATGAAGCTATGTGGAGAAATCCTGCGCGATCGGGAATTGTCGGCTTGCGTCTGCTGAGTGGGCCGCTCGACTGGGCATCGTTGCGCCCAGACTGGATCAGAGTGGAAGCGGTGGACGCGATCACGGTATCCATGGCGCAGACTCCGGCGACCGATGCCGTACCTGGCCGTTAAACGTGTGAAACCGTGCTACGTGGACCAGGACGTGGCCGCCCGAAACCACCGCCAGCAGAGGCCTGCATGCGGTGGTTTCAGCAAACCGTCGGGCAGCTCTACATCGTCAGCACGACGCGGAACTCGGCCTTGCCGCTCAACATGCGTGCGTAAGCCTCGCCCGCTTTCTCCAGGGGATAGGTTTCAATCATCGGACGGACGCCGGTCAGCTCGCAGAAGCGGAGCGTGTCTTCGGAATCGGTGGGAATTCCCGACCACCAACCCTGGATCGACTTACTTCCGGTGATGAGTTGCAAAGGCGTGACCTCGATCGGATCGGGTGTCGCGCCGACCACCATAAACTTGCCGTGCGGTCCCATGCCGTCGATCAGTTCGGACATGGCTTTGGAGCTGGGCGCTGTCGCCAGGATGACCTTTGCGCCGCCCAGCTTTTGCAGCTCCTGTGCCGCGTTCGTTGCCTGGCTGTCGATATAGACGTGGGCGCCGAGTTTTTTGGCGAGCGCCGCGTTTTCGGGGCCGCGACCGACAGCGGCGACCTTGTAGCCGAACTTGTTCGCAAACTGAACTCCGAGATGACCGAGTCCGCCAATACCCTGCACCGCGACAAGATCTCCGGGAAACGCGCCGCT
>JASHXK010000167.1 GCA_030043575.1 Terriglobales bacterium | reverse complement strand
GGATGAGTGCTTCAACGATCCGGTCTCACGGAAACCAGGCACCCAGGGCGACCTCAGATATGGGGCAAGCTAAGTACCGCTGTGACAGTCGTGGTCCCGGCGAAAGCGAGCTACTCATGCTGCTCTATCGGGACGAGGAAGTTGCTCGCGATGAGAAAAGCGTAAAGGTGTCCAAGCGGTGCAGCGGGGCGTAACTGCTGGGCGGAAATTCTGCCATTCGCTTCGCCCAGGCCCCAATCGAGAGTAGAGAAGCCCCGAATCGACTCTCGCAGGTTCTCTGCGGTCATTGAGTACGCGTAGATGCGAATGTTTTGAGCGAACAGGTGAGACAGAGCTGCAAGAAAGCTGCCATCAAATCTACAGTAGTGATCCTCGAGCGCCCGGATCAAAAGCGATAAACCCACGACGAAGCGTACCGGCTCCTTGGTGTAGCGGTTCACGAAATCGGTCATCGTGTAGAGCTCACGCTCGCGGACCAACAGGACGTCGCCCTTGTGCGCAGCCAGCGCGTCGATACGCCGTAGGACTTCCGGGATCTCCGGCATCGCGGCTTCCGCGTCGAGCGGAGTGAGGTTTAAGCAAAAGAATCCCGCGGGTGCGGACGCCGCTTTGCCTAATTCTCCTTGCAGCTGCTGAATTGCCGAAGCCAGCATGCGTGTATGGATTTCCGCGTGAGCCGGGTCAGCATGTACGAAATACCCTGGCGCGAGTACGACAGCTTTCTTGTGGAGAGTTTCGGTGGGAGGAACAGGGGCGCCGCTTGCAGGGAAACAGACCGCCTTCGCGAAGCCTGCGCGTACCAGATGCGCGAGAAGTGCGCGCCGGTCCCACGTCTCGAAGGCCGGCCCTCGGAGGTCCACATAATCAATCTCCAGCCGGTTCTCGACATCTTTGGCAATATTGGCCAGCAAATATTCTTTGGGTTGCGACTGATAGTAGGCAGCATAGATGAGGTTTACACCCAGGATGCCAATCGCCTCCTGCTGAAGAAGATTGGTGGGATCCAGCAGGTTGATGTGCAACAGAATGTCGTTGGGCTGGCCGCGTGGTTCCCGCTGAAAGCGCAGACCAACCCACCCGTGAGGCTCGTTTGTTCCGGCGTAGTTACGTGCAGAGACGGTGTCGACAAAGCAGAAGAAGCGTGTCTCCGCTCCACGAGCTTGGTCCAACTGGTTGAGCAATTGAGTCCATTCTCGCTCCAGCATGGCGTCGAGGCGCTGTCTGGACACGTAGCGTGAGCCGGAACCATAAAGGTCGTCGCTGACTTCCTTGTCATACGCGGAGATGGCTTTGGCTACAGTTCCGGAGGCAGCACCGACAACCAGAAACCAGCGTGCGACTTCCTGACCGGCGCCGATTTCGGCAAAAGAGCCGAAGATCGACGGCTCCAGATTCAGGGTAAGCGCCTTGTGGTGAGTATCGAGATTTTCAGTGATCGACATAGGAGTGCTCCGTCGAATTGTCGTGCAGTCGCGCCTTCAGGCTAGGTTTGATGTTGCGGCTCTCGCCATCGCACCAATTTCAATCCGATGTCCATAAAGTGCAGCTTTTGAAGAATCTTTCGCCTGCCTTGCTGAATCTGCTGTCAAAGACCAAGGCGGAGGATCAGACGTGGCCGTCGCGCTGATTGTCATTGCTGTCGGGGTGCTGTGGCTGGCGATCGGAATCCGGATCAAACGCACAAGAAGCCAGCACGGATTGGAGCAGCACAGCATTACACCGGAGGCGCTCCATACGCTGTTAGCCTCAAATCAAGAGATACTTCTCCTGGATGTTCGCCAGCCGCTAGATTTGTTGGCCGATTCGGAGATCATTCCCGGCGCAAAGAGGGTTCCTCCAAAAGAAATACTCGAGAATCCGTCGCTCATTCCACGCGAGAAGGATGCGGTCGCCTACTGTACTTGTCCGGGCGACAAAACTGCTCGAGTAATTATTCGTCGGGCCCATGCTCTGCATTTTGATCGTGTCAAATTCCTAAAGGGTGGACTGGCAGCATGGAAAGCCAAGGGTTATCCGGTCGAGCCATATCTGCAGTCCTTCCACCTCGACACGGCAAGTTAACCGCAGCTTAGACTTTGGAGGCGAATAGATGATTCGCGTTGCTCAATCTGTGCCGTCTTGGTTTCACTGGAACGCTGCTGTCCCGGCTCTTGCACTGATTCTCTCCTGCTCGCTTCCGGCAGCTGCACAATATGCCGCCGGCGCTCTCGGAGCAGCGACAACGGGAAACTCTGCTGCGGGGCAGACCTCGCAACTTACAGGAAGTGTTCCCAGCGGTCCCGCAACCAATGAGGTTTTGCGCTTAACTCTGCGCGACGCGATCACTCAAGCCGTGAAGTACAACCTGGGGTCGATTGAGAGCACAGAGAACACGCAGCTGGCACGTGGGGAGCGACTGCTTGCTCTTAGCCAGTTGTTGCCGCAGATCAGCGCAGAACTTTCAGAGACCGCCCAGGAACTGGCCCTTGCGACTTTAGGTATCAAGAAGGAGAAGGAGCTGGCAGGTCTTCCCGCCGTGATTGGGCCCTTCGCCTATAGCTCGGTGCAGGCCAACATAAGCGCAACGCTCTTCAGCTATGAATCCATCCAGCACTTCCGCTCAGCACAAACGGCCGAACAAGCGTCAAAACTCAGCTATCAAGATACTCTTGATGTCGTCACGCTGGTCGTCGGAAACGCCTATCTGCAGGTTATTGCGGACGGTTCCCATGTCGAGGCGCAAGAGGCCCAGGTGCAAATTGCGAAGGCACTTTACGACCAGGCGGTGGATCAACTGCGGGCGGGGACGGTTCCCAAAATCGACGTCACGCGGACGGAGGTTCAACTGCACACGGAGGAGTACAACCTCAGCGTCGCACGCAACAATTTCGCCATCGCCAAGCTCACTCTTGGCCGTGCCATAGGGCTGCCGCTCGGGCAGCAATTTGAATTAGCGGACCAGCTTCCGTATTCCGATATCAATCCGCCTACTCTGGAAGACGCGCTGAGCGACGCGTATAAAACGCGCAGCGACTTTCGTGCGGCCCTGGACTCGCAGAAAGCTGCGGCGCAGGCGCTTGCGGCTGCGAAAGGTGAACGCTATCCTGTGGTCGCCATGACCGGATACTACGGTGATGTGGGCGAGACTTTCGGCCACTCGAATGGAAACTTCGAGTTCCAGGGCGGGGTTAGCGTTCCCGTTTTCACCGGCGGCCGCATCAAAGGCAACATGACCCAGGCGGAAGCGACGCTGCAGCAGCGCAAAGCGGAAAGCGAAAACCTTCGCGGGCAGGTGGATTACGACGTTCGCAGCGCCTACCTGAATCTCAGTGCAGCGAAAGAGCAGGTGGACGTAGCAACTCGGAATATTGCCTTAGCGAATGAAAATCTTGGCCGGTCGAAAGATCGCTTCATTTCCGGGGTGACCGACAGTGTCGAGGTGGTGCAGGCCGAGCAGTCCCTCGCCAGCGCCAATGATCAGTACATCACCAGCCTCTACAGTCACAACTTCGCCAAGCTCTCGCTGGCGCGTGCGCTTGGGGTCGCACGCACCAATTACCAACAGTATCTCGGGGGCAAGTGATGTCGAACAGCTGAGCAGGACGTGCGAAGAGTAGTTCTGGGCCGTGTTGTTCAAGGCATGCAATAGATCCCATTAGAGAGGTGATCCGTGGCCGCATCGGACACAACCCCGGGCCCCGTAGTCGATAAAACCCCGGAGACGCCGGCGACCGAGGCTCCCCAGAGTGTGGGTGAACGCACTCGACTGCTGGCTTCTCGCCGAGGTACCAAACGGAAGCGCTTGTGGCTGTTCGTTGTTATCGCTCTAGTCCTGATCGTTGGGGGTTTCTTCTTCTGGCGCTATTTGACCAGCTTTGAGTCCACGGACGACGCGCAGGTGGACGTTCATCTCTATCCAGTCAGTGCGCGCATTTCCGGCTACGTGATTGCCGTGAACGTCGGCGACAACCAGTACGTCCAACAAGGTTACGTGCTGGTCGAGATCGACCCGACAGACTACCGGGTGGCGGTCGATAAGGCGAAGGCCGATCTGGCCAGTGCAGAAGCGACCGCCCGATCGCTCAACATCAACGTCCCTATTACGTCGGTGACAACCGCAAGTACGTTGAGTTTTTCCGGATCGGGCGTCGAAGATGCCGTCGCCGGGCTTGCCGCCGCCGAAAAACAGCTGGCCGCCGCACAGGACCAGGTGCAACAAGCCGAGGCCAATGATGTTAAGGCGCAGGACGACGTGAAGCGATACAAAGAGCTGGTAGAGAAGCAGGACGTCTCCGCGCAGACTTACGATTACGCCGTGGCTGCGGGGAAGGCCAGCACCGCGAATGTCGCCGCGGCTCGCGCCACTGAAGCTGCGGCCGGCCAGGCGGTCCAGCAAGCGAGGAGCCGGGTCGCCGAGGCGCAAGCCAACCTTCAGGCCGCGCAAACCCGGCCTCAGCAAATCGAGACGACTCAAGCTCGCGCACTGGCGGCCGTCGCCGACGTTCAACAGAAGCAAGCCGCTCTGGCTCAGGCCGAGCTGAACCTGGGTTACACGAAAATCCTGGCGCCCGTCACTGGCGAGGTGACCAAGACAGTTGTTGTCGGCCTGAATGTCCAACCCGGCCAGCAGATGTTGACGGTTGTGCCACTGCCGGATGTCTATATCACCGCCAACTTCAAGGAAACCCAAATGAAGTATATGCGGCCGGGACA
>JASHXK010000166.1 GCA_030043575.1 Terriglobales bacterium | reverse complement strand
CTTTCAGCGGCAACGAGCAAATGGACAGCTCCGAGGTTTTCCGCAAGTACGAGCAGGAGCTGTTCACCTCGGTGGTTGCGGTTGCGGAGAAGCAGGGCAGGCACGTTTCGCTGCTGGTCGTTCCTACCAACGACATCTTCGAGAGCATCGTCTCTACCGCGCAGCGGCTGCACTCGTCGGTGATCGTCTGCGGCCAGTCGAATAAGCTCACTACCGACGAGCAGGGAAAACTTACGGGCGATGCATGGGAGCGCTTGCCCGAACCGCGTCCGCGCCTGCGTCTCGTAGTCTACGATCCGCAGGGCGCCAAGCATGAATACATGCTGGGCCCGCACACCCCACGCATGCGCCAGGAAGACGTGGATCTGCTGCATGGATTGTGGAAGGAAGTGACCAGCGATCCCCAGTATCGCGAGTTGCACCACTATCACATCCTGAACGTTGCGTTGCAGGAGATGGCATCGCGCATGCACGACGGTGGCCTGCGGGAAGACGTGCTGAAGGACATTTACGACGAAATGGAGCGCAAGAGCAGCGAGCCTATCGCCGACGACGAGACCCCGACCACGCCGCCGACGTAGCGGCCGCTGCGCGCTGGCAGGTTGGAAGGCCAATCTAACCGAGGAATTGTCCCATTATGAAAGCTGTGCTGGTCACTCGCGCCGGTGGTCCCGAAGTTCTCCAAGTCCAGGACGTTCCCGATCCGCAGCCCGCGCCCGGCGAAGTCATCGTTCGCGTCGAGGCTGTTGGCATCAACTTCGCCGACACCATGACCACGCGCGGCAGCTACAGCGGCATGCCGTCCGCGCCTTTCATCTCGGGCCGCGAGTTTGCCGGAGTCGTCGAAGCCACCGGCGAGCGCGTGATGGGCTATGTGCAGTGGGGCGCGGCGGCGCAGAAGATCGCCATCAAGCCGGATCTGTTGTGGCCGCAGCCCAAAGGCTGGACTTCGGCCCAGTCCGCCGCATTTCCGGTCAACTTCCTGACCGCCTATCTCGCTTATTGGAAAGCCGGCCTCACCGACGACGCGATGGAACCCAATCGTTGGAGCGCAGGGCATCGGCGGCGCGTGCTTATCCATGCTGCGGCGGGAGGCGTGGGAACAGCTGCCATCGAGATCGCCAGGGTGCTGGACATCGAGAGCTACGGCACGTCGTCGTCCGAGGAAAAGCTGGAGAAGGTAAAGAAGCTGGGGCTGGATCACGGCATCAACTATCGCGAGGTCGATTACGAGCAGCGCGTCAAAGACCTGACTGACGGCGAAGGTGTTGACGCGGTGTTTGAGATGCTCGGCGGCGAACATACTGCCAAGAGCCTGCGCTGCTGCCGGCCGTTTGGGCGCGTCATCATCTACGGGACGGCGACCGGCCAGAGGCATCAATTTGACTCCGGCATCATGATGGCCAAGAGCCTGAGCGCGCATGGCGTCTGGCTCAGCGTGCTGGCGAAGGACCACGAACTTATCAACCGCTGCCTGCTGGCCATGCGGCCGTGGATCGAGCAAGGCAAGCTGCATCCCGAGATTGGCCATATCCTGCCGATGGAACAGGCCGGCGAAGCCCATCGCCTGCTGTTGGGTCGCGCGAATTACGGCAAGATTGTGCTGCGGATTGAGTAGCCATGAGCCGTGAGCTGTGAGCCGTGGGCTGTCTCATCAGGAACGACGCCCCTTCCGACAGCTCATGGCTCACGGCCCATAGCTCACAGCTTCACCGCTACAATCTTCCCGTGGACACCAAATCCTGGCTGGTGCTGATTCTGTTCTTCGCAGTCTGTCTCGGAGCCGGGGGGCTGGGATCGTTCTTCACCGCCAACAGCGTCCGCGATTGGTATCCGCGCTTGCGCAAGCCTCCGGGCACGCCGCCCAGTTGGGTCTTCGGCCCCGTGTGGACAACGCTCTACGTCCTGATGGCAATCTCTGCGTGGCTGGTCTGGCGGGAATACCGAAGCGGGGCGCTGCCCGCGCTGCTGATCTTTTTCGCGCAGCTGGCGTTGAATGTCGCCTGGTCAGGAATCTTCTTTGGCTCCCGAATGCCCGGCGTCGCCTTCTTCGAGGTCGTGGTCCTCTGGCTCGCCATCGTCTTTAACATCTTCGTCTTCTATTGGCTACAGCCGATCGCGGCGGCGATTCTGATTCCTTATCTGATCTGGGTAACCTACGCGGCTTACCTCAACCTCGGCATCTGGCGGCTAAACCGTGAATGACTCCCGGTTGAATAGGGATGCGCGCCTTGCCCTCGACTACGCTCGGGACGCACCGGCACGAATCGGCGCGCCCAGATCCCTCGCTTCGCCAAGGAGGCTCGCTCGGGATGACAATCTCACTCGTCACCTGATATTTCGCTTATTGTCTGAAACCAAGCCCGCTTTCGCACGTCTGCATCATAGATACCTGACGACAAAGTAATTTAGGCCCGGTTGCTCCGCTCTCCGCCGCCCATTTACGATAAATCTCGCGCGATGCCTCATTCCAAGCAGATCTTTTTCGATCCCAACCGTAAACGCTGGCGCCGTTTGCGGCTCGTTATCGATGGCAGCGTCATACTGGCCACTCTGCTGCTTGTCCTGTTCGTTCTTTCTGTAATGCGGGGATCGTCGGTGCCCGCCGTCGAGCTGCCCACGGTCAAGCGTCCCTATCACGCGCTCAAACCGGACCAGAAGCGCAAGCCGGCGCGCCGCGTCAACACGCACCGCAAGACCAAACGGCCGGCATCGGAAGTGGTCCTGAACTCCGACGAAGGCATCCGCGGCGCCTTTTATGTGCAGTGGGACGCAGCCAGCTTTGCTTCGCTGAAAGAGTATTACCCGCAGATCGACTTGCTGTTTCCCGAGTGGATGCACGTACTCACGGCCGATGGACGCCTCCAGGCCGTCACCGAGCTCAATACGCTCTACGACGTGATGGACGAGAAAGGCAAGCCGCGCCCCATCGACGAAAAAGTCATGTCGCTCCTTAAGGGCGAGAAGGCGGCGACCGAAGTCTTTCCTCTGGTCAACAACTTCGATCCTATCGACAACAAGTGGGATCCCGATCTGACGGCGAAGTTCATGGCCGATCCGGATGCGCGCCGGCGTTTCCGCGACGAGTTGATGAGGTTCCTGGCCAGCGATCAGTACAAGGGCCTCACGCTCGACATTGAGGCCTTCCCCGAGTCCTCGCGTGCCGACTACCTGCAGCTTGTCACCGAGCTCTACAACGATCTTCACGACAACAATTTGAAGCTGTACGTCGCCGTGCCGGTAAACGACAAGGATTTCGACTATGCCAGGGTCGCCAAAGTCTCCGACGGCGTCATCCTGATGAACTACGACCAGCACTATCCGGGCGGCGATCCGGGAGCTGTGGCCGGCCAGGATTGGTTCGTCAAGAACCTGCAGGACGCGTTGCAGGTGATTCCGAAAGAGAAGATCATCTGCGCCGTCGCCAACTACGGATACGACTGGGCGATGAAACCGGGACAAAAGAAGGGCACGCCGCCGGAGAACAATCACACCGTGAGCGTTCAGGATGCCTGGCTGGAGGCTTCCGATTCCGACACCGACATCAATTTCGACGACGACGCGATGAATCCGCACTTTGCTTACCTCGACGGCGATATCCGCCACGATGTCTGGTTCGTCGATGCGGTCACCGCGCTGAATCAGATGCGCGCCGCGCACTCGCTCGGTATCGACACTTTTGCGCTCTGGCGCCTGGGGTCGGAAGATCGCTCGCTCTGGGCGGTCTGGGATAAGCCGTTTGAAGCCGGCGCCACCGACAGGCTGAACATCGTTCCTCCCGGACAGGATGTGGACGACGAAGGTTCGGGCGAGATCATTCGCATTCAGTCGCGCCCGACGCCCGGCGAGCGCAAGCTTACGGTCGATCCCGATACTCACTTAGTCAGCGACGAAATCTTCCAGACGCTGCCGCTGCCCTACGTCGTCGATATGTACGGCGGCACGCAGGAAAAGAAAGTCGCCATCACCTTCGACGACGGACCCGATCCCACCTGGACGCCAAAGATTCTCGACGTGCTCAAGCAGCACGACGCCAAGGCCACGTTCTTCCTCATCGGCGAGGAAGTAGAAAAATTCCCCGGCATCGCCAAGCGGATTTACAACGAAGGTCACGAGATCGGCAACCACACCTTCACCCATCCCGACGTCAGCAACACCTCCAAGCGCTATTTCGAGGTGGAACTGAATCTCACGGAGCGGCTTTTCGAGAGCAAGCTGGGCGTGAAGCCGGTGCTGATGCGTCCGCCCTACGCCATCGACGAAGCACCCGACACTGCCGATCAGGTCCGTCCGCTGGAGTGGTCGCAAGACATGGGCTACGTCACCGTGGGCGAGAAGATCGATCCCAACGATTGGCGCGACAATCCGCGGCCGACGGTGCCGGAGATCGTGGACAACGTGATGAAGAATCTGCCGCCCTGCGCTGCCAACAATCAGGTGCGCTGTGGCAACGTGATTCTCTTCCACGATGGCGGCGGCGACCGCAGTCGCACGGTACAGGCGCTGGATATCATTCTGAGCGAGCTGAAGGAGCGGGGCTATCAGGTAGTGCAGGTCTCGGAGCTGATGGGCAAGAGCCGCGCCGACGTGATGCCCCCGATCTCGACCAACGAGCGCTGGTCGGCCTGGGTCGACAGCCTGAACTTCTCGCTCTTTGGCGCGGTGCAGTATTTCATCATCTTCGTCTTTTTCGTCGGCGACGTGCTGATGAGCGGCCGCCTGGTTCTGATCGGCATCCTCGCCATCTACGATCGCTGCCGGCGGCGTGAGCCACCCGATCCCAACTACCAACCCGCGGTCGCGGTTCTCATTCCGGCCTTCAACGAAGAGAAGGTCATCGAGCGCACCGTGCAAGCGGCGCTGGAATCCGATTATCCCAGGCTGCGCGTCATCGTCATCGACGACGGCTCGAAGGACAACACCCTGGAAGTGACGCGTACCGCTTTCAAGAAGGAAATCGCTGCCGGACGCGTGACCGTTCTCACCAAGCCGAACTCCGGCAAGGCCGACGCGTTGAATTATGGTTTGGAGCAGGTAACGGAAGAGATCTTTATCGGCATCGACGCCGATACCATCATCGCGCCCGACGCGATCTCCTGGCTGGTGCCGCACTTCAGCAATCCCAAGGTCGGAGCGATGGCCGGCAATGCCAAGGTCGGCAATCGCGTCGGCCTGTGGACGCGCTGGCAGGCGCTGGAATACATCACCAGCCAGAATTTCGAACGGCGTGCGCTGAATACGCTGAATGCCGTCAGCGTTGTTCCCGGCGCAATTGGGGCGTGGCGTACCTCGGCAGTTCGTGAGGCCGGAGGCTATCATCGCGATACGGTTGCCGAAGATGCCGATCTGACAATGGCGTTGCTGCAGGCGGGATACTGGGTGAATTACGAGGACCGAGCTCTGGCCTATACGGAAGCTCCCACAACGGCGAACGGCCTGATGCGGCAGCGATTCCGCTGGTCGTTCGGCATCATGCAGTCAGTGTGGAAGCATCGCGCCGCGGTGAAGCAGAAAGGCGCGCTGGGCTGGGTCGCCATCCCCAACATGGTGATCTTCCAGGTCCTGCTGCCGCTGGTCTCGCCCTTCATCGACATCATGTTCGCCGCCGGCGCCATCAGCTATTTCATCGACAAGTACCGTCATCCGGAGACGGC
>JASHXK010000165.1 GCA_030043575.1 Terriglobales bacterium | reverse complement strand
ATCCTGAAGCCGCCACCGGTGCGCAGCCTGGAGAAGCTGCCAGACGGCACTGGAATCGTGATTGACGATCTGGGCGCGGGAATCTACGCGCTGATTGCTTTGCAGGTGCTGGTCCACTTCGGCATTGGGCGGTAAAACAGTTCTCGGTTACCAGCAGTCCGTTGTCAGTATCGCGAATACTAGCGTGGCGGAAGAAGGCTGCGCTGATACGACGGCCGACAACTGAGAACCGACAACCGACAACTGACAACTGACAACTGACAACGGGTTTGTTGATGGATCGCAAGACGGGAATAAAAAACGTGAACGGCAAGCCGCACATCGATGCGATCGATCCCGTCTGCGCTCTGCCCGGCGGCGAGATTCGCATCGTCGGCAGCGGTCTCGGCCCGCACGAGTTGCGCCGCCCACGCGTCAGCTTTGGCGACGTCGACGGCCCGGTGATTATCAGCTCCGAGCAATTCATTGTTGCGCGCGTACCCGAAGGCGCGGCCTCGGGTGAAGTGGTCGTCTCCAGCAACGGTTCCCGCAGCAATCCCAGCGAAGTTCGCGTTGCTGTGCCGATCGCCGAGAACCTGCATCCGGTCGCCAATCCGGCCATCGACGCGCAAGGCGACATCTACGTCACCTTCTCCGGCTCGCGCGGGCAAAAGGTGCCCATCGCCATTTACCGCATCGACAGCAATTACACCGTGAAGCCGTTTCTGCACGAGATGATGAACGCGACCGGCCTCGCCTTCGATCGCACGGGCAGCCTGTATGTTTCGTCGCGCTACGACGGCACGGTGTATCGGGTTGCACAAAACGGCACCATGACCTCCTACGCCGAGGGCATGGGCGTCGCCACGGGTATCGCCTTCGATCGCGACGGCAATCTCTACGTCGGCGATCGCAGCGGCACCATCTTCAAGATCGGCCGCGACCGCCAGATCTTTGTCTTCGCGACCATCGAGCCCAGCGTTGCCGCCTATCATCTCGCCTTCGGCAACAACGGCAACCTGTACGTTACTGGGCCGACCACGTCCAGCTTCGACGCCGTCCACCAGATCAGTCCGCATGGCGAGGTCAGCGAGTTCTATCGCGGCCTTGGACGTCCACAGGGAATTGCCGTCGACGTCGATGACAACCTGTACGTCGTCGCCTCGCACAGCGGCCGGCGCGGCGTCGTGAAGATCACTCCCGATCGCAAAGTGTCGCTGGCGGTCTCCGGACATAATCTCGTGGGACTCGCCTTCACCCCCGGCCGTTCGGCCGTTCTCGCCACCACCAGCGGCGTGCATTATCTCTCCTGGGACATCGAAGGGCGATCGTTGCTGCCGTTGAATTGAAATAGCCAGTGCCAACTGCTGATTGCTGACCGCACCTTTGCTAGACTGAAGTTGAGAAGCATCAACCCGAGGCACTGGCAGCGCCCTCCTTGCTGACCGGCGATACGCACAAATGGGGGAACGATGGCCGAGATGTTTGGAAGCTTCGACGAGTTCTGGGCGGCATTGAATCGTCTTTACCAAAGCACCGTTGCCATGCAGGAGCGACAGGACCGAACTGATGCACAATTAGCAGGGTTAACCGATCGCATGGCAGGGTTAACCGATCGCATGGCAGGATTAACCGATCGAGTGGCAGGGTTAACCGATCGAGTGGATCGGCTGGTCTCGACGGTTGCGAGACTCGCCGGGACCGTGGCAGACCTCAACGTGGTCGCCGAGCGTCATGAACGGCGGCTGGAACGGTTAGAGGGGCAATGAAACCGCCACATGGCCGATGTGCTCTCTCACGTACTCCTGCGTATCTCTGTGTTTAAATTGAAACCGTGATTGCGGAAATCATCGCTGTCGGTTCGGAGATGCTTACTCCGTACCGTCAGGACACCAACTCTCTTTACCTCACTGAGCGCCTCAACGAATCGGGCATCGGCGTCGCCTTTAAAACCATCGTCGGGGACAATTTGGATCACCTCACCTCGGCCGCGCGCACCGCAATCCAGCGTGCCGACATTGCGGTGTTTATGGGTGGGCTCGGGCCGACGCAGGACGACCTCACGCGCGAAGCCGTCGCTGCCGCGCTCGGCATCGAGTTGAAGCGCGATCACAATCTGGTTGCGGAAATGTACAAACGCTTTGCCGAGCGTCGCATCCAGATGCCGGAAAACAATTCACAGCAAGCGGACATTCTGCAAGGCGCAGTCGTGCTGCCGAACGCCAAAGGCACCGCGCCAGGTCAGTGGCTCGAAACCGTTGTCGATGGCAAGGCGCGAATCATCGCGCTCCTTCCCGGCCCGCCCCACGAGCTGCAAGCCATGTGGGAATCCGAATGCGCGCCGCGGCTTCGCGAGAAGGTGCCGCCGGCGGCGATCGCCAGTCGCATTTTGAAGGTCGCGATGATGGGCGAGTCAGCCGTCGACCAGCGCGCCGCTCCCATCTACAAAAAGCATCCGAATGTTGAGACAACTGTCCTCGCGGGGCAAGGACAGGTTGAATTGCATCTGCGCGCAACTGCGCCGACCAGAGACGAGGCCCAGGCTGCCGTCGACCAGCTTGCCGGCGAGCTGGAGGACGAATTCGACGACGCGGTTTTTTCCGCGCAGGGCGAGTCGCTGGAAGAGATCGTCAGCTATTACCTGCAGATGCGAAATGTGAAACTCGCCGTGGCCGAGTCCTGCACCGGCGGCATGATCGCCGAGCGGATCACGACGGTTCCCGGAAGCTCGCGTTCGTTTCTTGGCGGCGCGGTGGTTTACTCGAACCAGCTCAAGACGCTCTTCGCTGACATTCCGCCGCTGATGATCGAAGCCCACGGCGCCGTGAGCAAAGAAGTCGCGGTTGCACTGGCAGAAAACATCCGCGAACTCTGCAACGCCGATATCGGCGTAGGAGTGACTGGAATCGCCGGCCCCGGCGGCGGCACGGAAGAGAAACCCGTCGGGCTTGTCTATGTCGCCGTCACCAACGGCCACAAGCAAGACGTCGTGCAGCGCCGCTTCTTCGGCGATCGCGAGCGCGTCCGCCGCTGGACCAGTCAACTGGCGCTCGACATGGTGCGAAGGATGTTGATGTGAGAGAGCACTTAGCACTTGGCATTTAGCGATTAGCCAAAACTCGGGGTGGCCCGTTCTAGCCATCCTTTGGCTAGGGCGGGACAAGCGCAGTCTCGCTGGTTTCCTCCAATCAAGCACTGAAGACATGCGACTCTTTATAGCCCTCGACATCGATCCCGAAATTCGCAAACGCATCGCCGAATTCCGTGACCAGATGCGCTCGCTGGCTCCCGATGTCCGCTGGGTCGGCCCCGAGACATTTCACATTACGCTCCAGTTCCTCGGCGAAACCGACAAGCTCGACGAGATTCGCAAGGCGCTGGAGCAGGTCAACGCAATGCAGGTACCTCTGACCTTCCGCGGCGCTGGCTTCTTTCCTAATCCGAAATCGCCGCGTGTCTTCTGGATCGGCATCGAGTCCGACGAAAATCTTCAGCAACTTGCCAACTCCATCGGCGTAGCGCTTAGGCCGCTCGGATTCGA
>JASHXK010000164.1 GCA_030043575.1 Terriglobales bacterium | reverse complement strand
TTCTCCCCATACGCCTTCTTCAAACGCGCAAACGCCGGCTCCCCTGTGCAATGTCCCGGCGCGATCATCTGAACCTTCCACTTTGTCTTCAAATGCTCCACCACCAAATCAATCTCCTCCACTGGCGTGGTCACGAGGTGCAACCCCCCAAACACAATCTCCGTTCTCGGATCCACCGCGCCTGCCGCTTCCAGAATGACTTCAATCCCCGCGTGCGAGCAGCCATCCACAAGCAGCAGTCCCTTCGGTCTTTTGATCGCCAGCGTCAATTCCGGTAGCCCGATCGTCCCTTTATTCTGGGAAACGGTCTTCACCAAGAAAATCCCCGGCGATACTTCCGTCAATTGACTCACCAACACAAGATTTTTCGTGTCATACAGCTTGCCGAATGTGAGGTGTTCGGGCTCGGTTCCCCCGAAATACCGCATGTTCGACGGCAAGCTCTCATCCGGCCGGAAAAACGCCTTGGGAATGGGCACTCCCCCAAATCCATCCGCTAAGAAATCCGCAGGCACATAGACCGTAACGTTCGGATTCACACTGAGCACATACTTCAACCCCGATGTGTGGTCTGTGTGCCGGTGCGAGAGAACCACAAAATCGAGTTTTGTCAGGTCTACACCCAGCGTCTTCACGTTATGCTCAAATATCGCGGCGTCATTCCCTGTATCGAACAAAATCCGCTTTCCGTTGTGCTCTACCAAAGCAGAGAATCCCCAATCCTTTGTTAGCTCTTTCGACCCTCCAAACGCATCGTAGAGTATCGTCACCTTATCCTGTGCCCGACAAGGAAATGCCGCCACACACGCCAGCACAAATGCCAAAATCCGCAAAACGTGGATTCGCAAGGGTCACCTCCGTCCATCTGACCCCAGAGTTGGTAGTGGTTCGTCTTGGTCGAAAACGAACCACTGCCCACAAGGTTACTCAGTAGGTGACGCGCAGGATGTCGTTATCAGCCTGCGTGTTGGTGATACCGCTATAGGTTCCTGGGCGCGCGTTGCTGGTAAAGCCGATGTACAAGCGGCTGCTGCCCGAGGAGGTACCTCCATGCGCAGCCAGACCGACGTAATCGCCGGCGGTGTAGTCGTCATAAGCATCGCCATTTCCCTGCGGCGAGTCCGGACTTGTGTTGACATAGACAGTACTGTTTACAGTCGTTGAACCGGGCGAGATTTGATTCATCGCCATCAGCGACCTGTTTTTGTACAGATCTGCTCCTGTCGTGTAATAGGAGAGGTTGATGATTCCCTGCCCCGCATCGTAAGTCACATTGGGCAGGAGATGCTGTCCCTGGGACCCGGTCACGTGATGGAAGGTCCAGACCGGAGGGCTGAGGGCGGTGGCTGTCGCCATCACAATTTGGGCTTGGACACAAGTCGGCAAGATAGTCTCCACTGCGCAATCGGACCAAACGACGAAAAGGGTCTGACCGTCGCTGTCCGTCCGCGCCGCAATCTGTGGCCAAGTCACGAGTTCAAGACCCGGATTTCCCGTCACCTCAGTGTAGACATTATCGTCAGTGTAGACCAGGACGGCACTTCCGCAATTTGGTGGATTAGGCGCACCTCCAGGGGTGCAGATGACCGACTGGAGGCTGTCGGTCTCGCGGCTGCCGAAGGTAACTGCAATTGTGCCGGCATTAGGCCCGCCGCCGACGACAGCGACGCTGGGCAGTCCGTTATTCAGACTGCCACTCAGGATAAGGGGACTGGAGCAATCGGACATGCTGGCAAAGGTAGCTTTGCAGGCCGAAATCAAGATCACCGTGCGAAGTTCGCGTACTGAAACGGAAACAAGATAGATATCGCCGGCTCCGGTCCCGCTGGTACGCGGATCCTGAGCCATGGCCACCGAGTCGGCATAGTTGTCCTGACTGGCGAAGACGATAATCCCGTTGGAGCCGGCACAGGTTGCCTCCTGGGTTAAGGTGAGGGTTCCTGCAGGACACGTGGTCGTCGACTCCAGATTGGTGGTGGGGATGCGCCGCAAGCCGACGCCCGACGTGTAACCATCGTAACGCAGGTCAGCGAGGATGAACTGCTTGTGTGCAGGATTGGGGTCAGCCACTAAACGCCCTCCGCCGGCACCGGCTAGCGTCAGACCAGACTGAAAGGGGTCGGCGATAGGAGGATCGCCCATCTCAAAATCCGTGCCGCCCCAGCAGGATTGGGTCGGATCGCGATGGACATACATGGCGTCGACTGAGTCAAAGATACCCTCGTCGTAACGCGCGTCAAAGCCATACTCGGCCACCAGATCGAGGCCCGAGCCGAGTTCGCTCAAGATGAAGTCCACCATCGGTCCGTATTGCGTCACCGCATCGGTGGCAGGCTCCAGGTTCATCACGGTCCCGGTGGTGGTGCCGCAACCAGTAACCGTGACGGGCGGTTTGGAGACACCATGAGCCGGGCCCGCAGGCGGAGCCTTGCGCAGCGGCTCTTGCGGGTACTGGCTGACGGCCTCGGGATGGAACCAGTGCAGCAACCCCAACGCCCCTGGATTAGAGGAGTGCAGCAGGAATTGCTTGCCATTTTCAGAAGCCCAGAACCGAGTTGTAGGCGAGAGTGGACCGGAGACATCCTGAAGGATCCCGGGATTGGGTGGATAGTGTTTCAGCTCTTGCGCGACCCCTTGGATGGCGCATGCGGCCACTAAGGTCAACACAACTAGAATCAGCAACGTCGGTCTTGATGTCATGCTTCCTCCTGCTGAGTTGGCGCCGCCAGGCGCCAAAGGTCGAGATTTGTGATGAAAAGGCCGATCCGGGGAGCGGGCCTGGACCGCTGGCGAACAACATCCGAGACTCGCACGAGGACAGCGATTCAGGCGAACTAGATTCCCAGTTTTGGTTGGAGCTTGACGGATTATACTGCGGTTTTAGTTTTCCGCGAACGTTTTTTTGACATCCGGGCAGCTCCTTTGCGGCCGCAGTTTTGGCGCGAGACGGTCCTCAATCCTGCGAGTGAGTCGTCGAGCCCGCCGCGCGCTACGGTTTGTTAGACTCGATGCTTCATGTCAGGCCTCCGCATCTCTGCCATCTCTTTTCTTAATACCGCGCCCCTGATGTGGGATTTCGATCATGGTGAAGCGGGACGTGACTTTGAGATCGACTACACCATCCCTTCCGCGTGCGCGGCGGCGCTGGCGGCAGACCAAGCTGATATTGGGATCATCCCGGCTTTCACCTACGCACAAATTCCAGGCTTGGTGATCCTACCCAACATCGCTATTGCAGCGAAGGACCGGGTGCGGTCGATTCTGCTGGTCGGCAAACGGCCGATCGAACAGATGCGAAGCGTCGCAGTCGACACCTCCTCACGCACCTCGGTTGCGCTATTGCAAGTTTTGTTCGCGAAATTTCTTGGTGGGCCGCGTGAGCTGACGCCCCATCCGCCACGACTGGATACAATGCTGCGCGCTCACGATGCGGCACTGCTGATCGGCGATGTCGCGCTGAAGGTTCCACTCGATGCCGGCTATCATCTTTATGATCTGGCGCAAATCTGGCGGGAAAAAACCGGGCTGCCATTCGTCTTTGCTTTCTGGGCGGTGCGGCTCGACGCCCTCAGCCGCAAGCCTAAAGATATCTGTCTGACCAAGGTCTTTCAGCAGTCGCGCGATCACGGACTGGAGCGGCAGAATCTGGATGTCATTGCGAAGGAGTGGTCAGCCAGGCTCGATCTGAGCGAGGACGACATCCGCAGCTATCTCACGGGGAACATTCATTACTATCTTGACCGCGAGAACCACGCGGGACTTCGGCTGTTTCTGCAGTTTTCCCATGAGATCGGATTGATCGCGGCGATTCCAGAACTGCGATTCCTCGGACCCGTAGCGTTCAGCAGCCCGAAAAACTGACTTGCCCCAGGGGCAAGTTACTCGCTTGACCCGATCCACCCGCCTCTGTTTTGCTTCTAACAACTAGAGCCGTTCGTAGCGTGACCACCGGTAGAAGCCATGCAACTCCTCGCCGCCGCCGTGTTTAAGAAAACGCTGATGCATGTGGTCACGCGCCTGGGCGGTCCGGGGCTGATCGCGCTGGGACTGATCGACAACTCCGTGATCCCGCTGCCGGGTAGTATGGATGCGGGTACGATTTTGCTGGCGGCGGCACGCCGCGAACCCTGGTGGTATTACGCCATTATGGCGACCGTCGGCTCGTTGATCGGCGGATACCTGACCTACCGTCTCGGACTTAAGGGCGGCGAAGAGACGCTGCAAAAGAAGCTGT
>JASHXK010000163.1 GCA_030043575.1 Terriglobales bacterium | reverse complement strand
TCCTGCAGGCGGTATCGGTGGACCCGACCACCCCTGACGTGGCATGGAATGCCGCCAACCTGTTTCTCACACAGGGGAAGACCGCACAGGCGCTGCAGCAGTTTGCTGTCGCCATGCGCGGCGATCCGAATCTTGTACAGCCCTCGCTCGAGCTTTGTTGGCGCGCCGTACACGACCCGAGCACGATTCAATCCATCCTTCCACCCGATCCAACGGCTTATTTGAAGTTTGTTCGCTTGCTGATTGCTAAGCAACAGTGGGATGGGGCACAGCAGATTTGGTCTGCCATGTTCGGCCTGAATCGTGGTTTTGATGGCCGTCAGGCGCTGTTTTATGTCGATACCCTGTTGGCGCGGAAAGAGGTTACCGGCGCCCAGCGAGCGTGGGAACAACTGGCTGCCATCTCCCCGAACTGGCAGGTTGATAGCGGCGATAACGAGTTGGTGGTGAATGGCAGTTTTGAGCGTCCCAGCCTGAGTGCCGGCTTTGATTGGCGATACTCGCCGCAACCCGGCAGCACAGCCTCGATCGACGTAACCGAATTCCACAGTGGCAGACAGAGCCTCTTGCTTTTCTATAACGGCGTGAACGGTGACTCGGGTCTGCTGCAGTACGTCGCGGTGAAACCGAACACCGAGTATCGGCTTGCCGCGTGGGTAAAGAGCCGGAAACTGGAGGGCGCTAACGGCCCCGTGGTTGCGGTCTCGGATGCTTACAGCGACCAGTTGTACGCGGCGTCAGCGGAGACTCTCGGTAGCACCGAATGGCATCGCCTGGAGGGCAGTCTTCAGACCGGCCCGGACACGCAACTCGTTACCATCCGCGTGCGCCGCGACCCCGGCACTACGCTGATCCGCGGGGAGTTCTGGATCGATGATGTCAGCCTGCGGCCATCCGGTTCGCTCACAGCCAGGTGAGCCGGTGGCACTCAGGTTTTTTATTGACTTCGACAGAGGGAAGGGGATACGATTTCTGCCGGTTGTATTGTCAGTTCGATCCGCCTCTGGAGGCCCTTTATGGCGCACTGCAGGATCGCTGTAATTTGCTCACTATTCGTGCTGCTTGTAGGCCTGAGCACACTATCGGCCCAGAGTGACGGCGCGATGCTTTATGCCAATGGCGACGTCAAAGTGAATGGTCAGTCGGCGGGCAATTCCAGCAGCGTTTTTGCGGGCGACAGGATTGACGTTACCGGCACCTCCGCAGGCTCAATCAATCGCACTGGCTCTTCCGTAGTAATCAGTCCCAACTCTTCCGTCCAATACGAGCCTTCTTCCATTGATGTCCTTGGCGGCGGCGCCCGGATCAGCACAAGCAAAGGTATGACCGCCAGCGCCGGCACGATCTCGGTAACACCAAAAGATGGGACAGCCAAGTTTGACGTGGTGAGGACAGGTGACAAGGTCGTCGTTCTGAGTCGAGAAGGATCACTGACGGTCAACGACGGTGTGCGCACCATGGTGGTGCAGCCGGGCGCGAGCACTGAATTGACCACCACTGGGCACGAACTCGCCGCGGGTGCACCCACAACTTCTGCCAATTTCCTTCCACCGGATCGGCTGACGGAGCATCCCTTTTACGGCGTGACCAACGGAATCACCACTAAGCCCGAAACATTGCCCGAGTGCCCGGACGTTGCCATTTGCCTGCGTCCACGTGTCTCCCAGATTCATCCCTGCTGCTGTCCGCCTCTCGTTTTGTGCAACTGATGGGCAAGGCCGGTTGGGCCCGGTTCTCGTTAGGGAGAAAGTTCACCTACGGCCGCGTGAGGGCTGTCGGCTATCCGCTGCATCAGCGGGATCGATTGGAGTTTCCTGACAAGTCGCAAGAACCGCCGGCGCAACCGAACTAATCGCGCGGTGCACCTTCTGGCGTTTTCTGAATCGGGGAACCGACCCTCATCTGGGCGCCGGCTATACCTGCCTTCGGCTTCCAGTCTGCGCTGGCGCTTGAAGCTCGCTGCGCTCGCGAACTGTAACGCAGGATGCACCAGAAGCCTCGTAACCCGTCTTTCCAAGTGATCTTCTTGCCTTCGGCGTAGGTGCGGCCGTAGTACGAAATCGGAATCTCGAAAACCCGCCAGCCGTTCGCCGCAATCTTGCAGGTGATCTCCTGCTCGAAGCCGAAACGATTCTCCCGTAGCGTCAGCTTCTGCAGCACCTCACGCCGGAATGCCTTGTGGCAGGTCCAGACATCGGAGAGATTCAGGTCGGTGAACATGTTCGACAGAATGGTGAGGAACTTATTGCCGACGTAGTGCCAGAACAGCAGAACCCGATGAGGCCCGCCCAGGAATCGCGAGCCGTAGACTACGTCAGCTTTGTCCCGTTCGATCGGGTCAATTAACGCATGGAAGTTTTCCGGATCGTATTCCAGGTCGGCATCCTGAATGATAACGATCTCCCCGCGCGCTTCCTCAAAGCCGCGCCGCAGCGCGGCGCCCTTGCCGCGGTTCCGATCCTGAAAAAAGATGCGAATGTCTTCTCTGGATGCTGCCTTGGACTGCTGGTCAAGGGCGGTTAGGAACTCGCGAGTGCCATCGGTGGATCCGTCCTCGACGATCACGATTTCCTTATCCAGTTTCACCGCCTGCACGCAGCCGAGAATCTCCTCAATGCTCGCCCGCTCGTTGTAAACCGGAATTACCACCGATACATGAACTGGTTGCCCCTCAGGCACGTGAATACCCCTTGTCGGAAGCTTTTCTGCTGGAGCGCGCCCGCCGATGCGCGGAATTTTGAGATTCTATCGCATTCTCTGGCTGTTCTGGCGGCGTCGGCATCATCGATGGTTGACGCACGATCAGCCGTACCGATTACGACGCGCTGGAGGCCGCTCCCGCCGGCTCGCTGTGTTCCCCTTCCCTGGCATCCACCAGGTCGAATTCAATGTGCCGCAACTCATACAGCGGCTCCACCGAGTTCGTCCGCTCCTTTCGCCGATGCAGGTATTCCAGAGGATAAAAGATGAGCATCATCGCCGTCTTGATGTGCCTGGTGCCGGTGTAGTCATCGTAGACCACGTTGACCGGAAGCGAATACTCCGCTGTGACATTGCCGGCATAGCTGCTCCAGTCTTTCTCCATCCAATAGAAAATGTCATTCCTGCCGGGAGCTCCC
>JASHXK010000011.1 GCA_030043575.1 Terriglobales bacterium | reverse complement strand
ACATGCTGCAACTGGCGCGCGTGATCGCGCAAGGCGCGGCGATGCGCGATGAGTCGCGCGGCGCGCACTACAAGCCGGACTTTCCGGAACGCGACGATGCGAATTGGTTAAAGACGACGAAGGCGTATTTTGCGGCCGACGCCGACGAGCCACGCTTCGAGTTCGAGCCAGTGGATACGACGCTGATCAAGCCGCGGCCGAGAAGGTACGACGCGGCGACGTAGGAAGCTGTCGGCCGTCAGCTATCGGCTGTCGGCTAAGGCAGTAAGTTTCGAGACTTTGGTTTAGCTGATAGCTGACAGCCGATGGCTGACAGCCCGATTCAAAACAATGGCAAATTCTAAGACCGTACTTATAAAGATCAAACGGCAAGACACTCCCGAGTCGAAGGCGTACTGGGAGGAGTTCGAGCTGCAGTTTAGGCCGGGGATGAACGTCACCTCGGCGTTGATGGACATCGCCGCCAATCCGGTGACCAAGCAGGGCAAGCCGACGACGCCGGTGACGTACGACTCGAATTGCCTGGAAGAGGTGTGCGGCTCGTGCGCCATGATCATCAATGGGCAGGCGAAGATGGCGTGCTCGACACTGATCCATCAACTGAAACAGCCGATCACGCTGGAGCCGTTCTCGAAGTTTCCGGTGGTGCGCGATCTGTCGGTCGACCGCAGCGTGCTGTTCGAGAACCTGAAGAAAGTGAAAGCGTGGGTGCCTCTGGATGGCACGTACGATCTCGGTCCCGGTTTGCGGCAGGGAGCGCTGGACCAGGAGCAGTTGTATCCGCTGTCGCGGTGTATTTCGTGCTGCTGCTGTATGGAAGCGTGTCCGCAGTTCAACGACAAGACGGGGTTCGTCGGCGCGGCGACCATCTCGCAGGTGCGGCTGTTCAACTCGCATCCCACGGGCAAGGGATTGAAGATCGAGCGCCTGCAAGCGCTGATGGGCGATGGCGGCATCCAGGAATGCGGTTACGCGCAGAACTGCGTCGAGGTTTGCCCGAAGGAAATTCCGCTGACCAAGTCGATCGCCGATGTGGGTGGGCAGGTGATGTGGCAGGCGGTGAAGGACTTCTTCCGGTCGTAAAGCGGCTATCAGCTGTCGGCTCTCAGCTATCGGCTAAAGCAAAGTCACATGATGAAAGCACGGATTTCCGTCCGGGCTTTTGTTGCTTGGAAGTCGAATCGATGAGTTCGGCGCTCCTCGCTAACAACTGCAGGAACGAAACCTGTTGAAGGTCGCAGCATACCGGGTTCGCCGCGCAATTCTCACGCATCCCGCGCTATACGCGCGTGAACATTTCGACGAGGGTCGCGGAAACCGCAGCTGCAGTCGTGGCTGACACCACTCCTAGTCTTCGCACCAGGCGGCGGTGAGCCACGGCCCGAATATGGTCCAGAGCTACCTGGCCGTGTGTGCCCTGAAAAGAAACGCTGACGCGCATGGGATAGGGTCGCAGGGTGGTGGTCATCGGGGCGACAATGACGGTTTGCAAGTGCCGGTTCATTTCGTCGGGTGAAACGACCAGACATGGGCGGGTCTTGCGAATCTCGGCTCCTATCGTAGGATCCAGCGCCACCAGCCACACCTCATCGAGTCGAGGCGGGCGGGCGGTTACCACGTCCATTCCTCACGATCGAAATCGTCGTCCAACACCGAGTCCAGCAGGGGTTCATGTGCAGTTGCCGCGGCTGCACGGCGGAGGACTTTGTCCCAGCCTTCTCGTGGCTTGTGTTGCGGGGAAATGATCAGGCAGTCATCTTCGATCCGCAGGTCGACCGTGTCGCCCAGCCGGCATTGTTCAATGATGGGCTTGGGAATGCGAATACCGCGCGAATTGCCAATGCGTATCAGTTCTGCTTTCATGGTGCTCCGTAATTACATTGTAATAACAGAAGCCGCGCGCCGCAAGGCGGGAACGGGAAGGAGCACAAAAGAACTTGCCGCCTCGGCATTTCGCTCTATGGCTTCTGCGTCAGGATCTTGCGGATCTGCTCCAGATGGTTGAGATCGTGGCCGGCGATGAGCTGCGCCAGTTCGCGGACGGTCATGCGGCCACGCTCGGCGTGCATGCCGTAGCGCTCCCACTGCTCGGGAGTGAGCCGCTCCAACATGCGGAGATTGTTCTCACGGAGCAGGCGGAATATCAGCAGGGAATCGGAGGGCGGACGCGAAGGGTAATCTCCCAGCGTGTTCCACAGGTTCTGATCGTAGGGCGAAAGCGGGCCGGCGATGTGCTCGATGATCTGGCGATAGCGCCAGGAGCTGACGATCTCGCTGTCTGCGAGGTGGGCGAGGACTTCGCCGGCCGACCACTTGGCGGGATCGGGGCGTTGATGCAGTTTGCTGTCGGGAACGCCGGTGATCAGTTGTGTTAATGCGGCCGGCGTTTGACGCTGGACCTCGAGCGGATCTTTGCCTTCCACGAATGACAGGATGCGAGCTTTGTAGACATCGGTAGTTGCCATAAGGCCTCCAAGGAAATCGCTGGACAAGAATTTAGCCGTTCGGGCCGCGGACCGAGCGGTCTGTAACCAGTGCCGCCGCTTCGCGGCTCGGCTCGGTTTCGCGCTCGACCCGGCGCTTACGCGCCGGGCTAACTTCATGCCGCCGCTGCGCGGCTGAATCAGCGCCAGGTCTTCTCCGACCGTAATATCCCGAACACTCATGCGGGCGTCACGGTCGTTCGACGTGGCGGCGCGATAGTCGTGAGCGCTGCCCGCTTCATTTACAATCCAAGGTCACCCAATTTCTTGTTGGAGTAACCCCCATCCATCTGATGAGAAGAGCATCTCGACTGGTTCTGTTCATCTTCTGTTGCGCCGCAATTGCGTTTACACAAACTG
>JASHXK010000162.1 GCA_030043575.1 Terriglobales bacterium | reverse complement strand
GCATCAGCCTCAAGACGCTCTATAACAAGATCAATCAGCTTCAGAACACCTAGGGCGGACTCGCCTCCGAAGCCGGTTGGTGCGTGCACTGAGCCCGGTTGAAGTGCCTGCACTGAGCGGTGCCGAAGTGCGCGGCCGGGTTCGTTTCGTCGTGACGACATCGCTCCTCAAGTGCTTATCGATCAATGCTTTACATTTGGTCGGCGGATGCCGGTTTTGGTCGTTTCTGAGCGCTCGCCCGAGACGCAAAAATGGCGCGCATTCACGCGGGGGCCAAATTCAGCGTCACCGGCGTCACAACTTTATGTGGCAACGAGTTAAGTGTGATTTTGAGGAATCTCGTGGCGTCACGCTGTAGACGATCGCGGCGGCCGTCACGGTATTAATAGGATTATTCGAAATCTCGTTATTTCTGCGCTTATTCGTGGGATTCGTTAAATGCAGAAGGTTGTATCCGGAGGTCCGGTGCGGACCCTGGCTGCCCGCAAGCCTCACGGCCGGACTT
Organism: Terriglobales bacterium; assembly: GCA_030043575.1. GTDB lineage: Bacteria > Acidobacteriota > Terriglobia > Terriglobales > Acidobacteriaceae > Bog-257. The sequence continues at coordinate 2,859 of JASHXK010000162.1, read as the reverse complement.
CCGGATACAATCCCATTGAACTGAGCCGCTCCGCGGTGGGTACTCACCCTTTGGTATTTGAATGGGCCCCTGGGAACTCCGTGCGGGGCTGTCCGGTCGTTTTGTGGGTTGTGAGCTCCTCTTCTTGGCCGGATTCTACTCCGCGGGTAGCTGCTCGAGTGGTACTTGTTGGGTGAGCGCCAGAGCTCTTTGCCCGTTTTTTTGGCTGGGGCGCGCAGAGTGACCATGCCGCCCGGCAACGAGGTGGCGGTTGAAGAGCGGATGGCTCCGTGCATCGGTGCTTACGAACTGTCACAGAGCACGTGCGATCGACTTCCCCCGCTGATATCAAGGCACGTCGACAGTGCTGGCAATTCCATGATCACGATCATCCGGTCGGCTCCGCAGACAGGACACACTCTCACCGGGGTGATCGGCGGCGCGTCTTCCGGCCGCTCGATCGTTTCCAACAACTCCGAGCCGCTGGCCACGTTCAACGCGAGCAAGCGACGGCACAAGGCCATCTTCTCGCCGCGCTGACGGTTGGAGAGAATGCCATAGCGGCGAATCCGCACGAAGCCGCCCGGCAGCACATGCAAGAGGAAACGCCGGACGAATTCGAGAGCCGAGAGCGTCATCACACGCCTGCGACTTCCGTGGGCGTAGTCCTTGTACCGGAAACGAACCTCGCCGTGCTCGAGATCAAGCAAGCGCTCGTTGCTGATCGCAATCCGATGGGTGTACCGCGCCAGATACTTCAGAACCGCTTGGGGACCTCCAAACGGGGGCTTGGCATACACCACCCAATCGGTGCGAGCGGCTGCGGCAAGCAGCCGCTCGAATCGATCGACATCGAATCGCAACTCACGTGCGGCCAATGCCGCACGCAATCGAGCCAGGAGCTTTCCCCGGAATACCCGGCTCAGAACCGAAACCGGTAGGAAGAAGTTGCTGCGCGAGGCGACCCAGCGGGTGCCGTCGAGTGACAGTCCGCCACCGGGAACCACACAGTGCACGTGCGGGTGAAAGTGAAGATTCTGCCCCCAGGTATGCAGCACGGTCAGAACGCCGGCCAAGGCACCCAGGTGCTTCGAGTCGGCAGCCAGCTCAAGCACTGTTTCGGCAGCGGATCGAATCAGGATGTCATAGACAACCCGCGGGTTCGCAAGCGCGATCGGGTCGAGGACGTCGGGGAGCGTGAAGACGACATGAAAGTACGGCACGGGAAGCAGATCGGCTGCCTGCGCCTCGAGCCACCGAGCTGCCGCCGTGGCCTGGCACGTCGGACAATGGCGATTGCCGCACGAGTTGTAGGCAATCTGGCAATGCCGGCAGCGAGGGCACGACAGGACATGTCCCCCCAGCGCGGCAGTCCGGCACGAGGCGAGGTCGCGTAGCGCCCGGCGTTGCTCGGGTCTCAAGCGCGGGCCGTACCTTTCCAAGAAGTCGTCGACACAGCTCCGGATGACCTCGGCCACAGTGAGCCGAGGTCGGGTCATGACGGGGAACCTCCTCGGGCGGGGAGTTGGAGCCGATCAAATGGGCTTTGAATCGACGGCAGCGCCGCGGTCGCCACGTGGACATAGCGGGCGGTGGTGTTAAAACTCCGGTGGCCCAGGAGAACCTGGATGGTCCGCAGGTCGGTGCCGGCTTCGAGGAGATGACTGGCGAAACTGTGGCGCAGCGTGTGGACGGTGACACGCTTGCCAATGCGCGATCTCCGGCAGGCCTGCTCGCAGACCTTGTTTACTGTTGCGCTGGTGATGGGCCGCCACGGCAGAGCGCCAGGGAAGAGGTAAGTACGCGGCCGCACGACCTTCCAGTACTCACGCAACATCAACAACAATTGAGGTGAGAGCATGACACAACGGTCCTTGCGTCTCTTGGCCTGCCGAATCTGGATCACCATCCGTTGGCTGTTGATGTCTTCGACGCGCAGTTTGACGACCTCGGAGACACGCAAACCGCCTGCATAGGCGGTCATCAAGATGGCGCGGTGTTTGATGTTGGAGATAGCCGCCAAAAAGCGGCCGACCTCGTCCCTGCTGAGGACCACCGGCATGGTGACGGGCTGTTTGGCCGGGGCAATGCTGGCGGCAAAGTCAGCCTTGCCGAGAGTCACCCGGTAGAAGAAACGGAGAGCGCAGCGAACCTGGTTATAATGACTCATGGACACGCGCCGCTCCTCCAAGAGGTGGAGCAAGTAGGAGCGGAGGTGTTCGGGTCCAAGGTGTTCGGGCGAGCGGTGGAAGTAGCGCGCGAAGCGAGCCACGGCCCGGACGTAATCCTCGATGGACCTGGGGCTGAAATTGCGCAGAGTCATGTCCTCGATCATGCGGCGACGCAAGGGTGTCATGTGCGGCTCCTTTGTGAGTGAACGGAGGAAGTAACGGCCCCGTTCATGATGCCGCAGTGGAGCAGAGGAGAGGCACCTTCAGGTGCAGGCGCCGGAACAGCGCCGAGCTGCTAGAGAGAAGCAGTGGACCGAAGGCAAAGAGACGTGATATGCGCCGACAGTTCGCAATCGAGCGGAAGCTCGTTCTTACCCACCGCGGAGCGGTTTAGTTCAATCAGAATCCCCCCGGACCGATCGATCGTCTGTCCGGGCTCTTTCGTGTCCTTTCGTTTGTTTCGTGGTTCGCCCGTCCTCGGGCTGCAAGCGCCAGAACCGACAACGACGGCACAACCGTTTCTGCCACGCGACGGCTCCTCGCCATCGCGTGCCGGCTTGCACCATCTCGAGAGACCAACGAAAGAAAAATGGCGCTCGATTGCAGATTTGGCGCCTCGGCGACATCTCGAGGCAGTCCGTGCCCCAGGACGCAACGCGTTAGGATTTCAATGCTTCCGAGCGGGCGCGATGGCCGGCAGACCGGAAAA
>JASHXK010000161.1 GCA_030043575.1 Terriglobales bacterium | reverse complement strand
GAAGTCCTCCGCCTCGGCGCAATGCGCCAAGCGTCGCTCTTGGCACTCTCCGGTTGCTGTATCCACAAACGCGATTTGCTGCACACTCGGGTGATAATCACAGCCTATAATCAGCACGTTCGGTCTCCTTTCTCCCTGAGCCCTTGGTCGTTACGCGCTACCAATCTACTCGGGTCTGAGGAGACCGACGACTTTATGAAATCAGTTACACCGAGAAGACCTCTGTCAGCTCCGAGTTGCGGCGTAATCTCCCGAACGACACCGCAACCCCGCGCTAGATCTTCAGTCCGAGGTGCGGGAACATCAAAAAAGGAGCCGCCGGTTTGAACCGACGGCTCAAGGTTTCGACAGCGTTATCGAGTGTTAGAAGGTCACGCGCCGACCGAATTCCATCACTCGCGGTGAACCCTGGCCGAACACAAGGTCCCGAGGTCAGTTACTGTAGATCAGGCTCTCGCGGCCGAGCTCGCTGGGTTGGGTAGCCCATGCTCTACGGGTCCGCATACGGGTGTTGCTAGAAAGGCGTGGATGTTGCCCGCATCCGGCCCGCTGAGTGTACCCGAGATCTTCTCGCGCTCGTTGATCCTGTTAGCCATGGTTGCGTAGGGTTGGAATTGGCTCCCCCTCCTCCAATCGGAAATCCAGGTTTCCTGCGTCCCGGTGCCGCAAATTTAACGTCAACTGGTGATACCTATTTCCCCCAGAGCGGGCCTACGGGGTCCGCAGGAAGCCGTGAAACACCCCGTTCGCGTCCTGAAGGAATCCGGCGATCTCCCCAAACAGGTTGGGGGTTGTCGGAATGGTGCCCTCCTGAGCGGGGTTTTTTGACGCCCCCGGAGCGTCGAAGGTGGTGAAGGTTGTGTAGGGCGGAGCGGTCACGAAGCCGTGATTCACACCGCTCGAGTCGATGTAATTTCCCGTAATCAAGCCGAACAGGTTGTTGCCTTCAGGCTCGGTGCCTTGGCCGGAGCCTGTGCCCGACCCCGGAACTTCGAAGGTAGTGACGTCGCCGTTCGCAGCGCGCACATAGCCATGAAACACGCCGTTCGAATCAATGTAAGGTCCCATGATCACCCCCAGGTCGTTGATGCCTGAGGGCTCGGTGCCCTGGCCGGAGCCGGTGCCTGCGCCCATGACGTTGAATTCGGTGATGGTTCCATTCGCAGCGCGCACGTAGCCGTGAAGCACGCCGCTGGCGTCAAAGTAAGTTCCCGTGACCGCTCCCTCCAGGTTGATGCCGAGCACCTCTGCGGTAAGGGTGAATACGGAGCCCGGAGGATCGAATGAGGTGAAGGTGGTATAAGGCGGGGCGGTCACGAAGCCGTGCGACACGCCGCTCGCGTCCGTGTAGTTTCCGGCGATATCCCCTTCCAAGTTAACGTTTGTCGCGAAAGTGCCCTGGTTGGCGCCGGTACCCGCGTCCGGTTCGTTCAACGTGGTGAAGGTCGTGTAAGGCGGAGCGGTCACGTAACCGTGAATCACGTTGCTTGAGTCACGGTAGAAACCCGCAATCACCCCGAACGCGTTGTTGCTGAAAGCGTAAGTGCCCTGGCAAGTCTGGGGGACAAAACAGTTGGCACCGATGTCGGCTGTGCCAGCGCCCGGAGCCTCGAAGGTGGTGAACGTGCTGGGCGATGTGCAGCCCGCAACGCAAACGAAGGTGTGAACCACGTTGTTTGAGTCAGCGTAGAATCCCAGAACCGCCCCCTCGAGGTTGATACTTATGCCCGAGGATCCCTGGCCGGAGCTTGTGCCTGCGCCCGGAGCTTCAAAGGTGGTGATATGTTGAGCGCGTGCTAAACCATATGCAAGAAGTACGACACTTACTACTTTGCAAAGCTGCAGTCGATTCATAACTTCTCCTTTTGTTGATTGGAAATAAGTGGTCATGGCGGAACCCCTTAGAAGCAGTGGCTGGCGTTTGGTTGTTCTATGATTAACGAGTGACTGCGCAATTCAGAGCACAAGCATGTGTGCCGTGCATGGCCGGTACGGTGGCATTTGACCTGCCATCGACTTCTGCTACAGGCCACCTAGCTCAGCTTTAGTTACGGCATGAATGAAATCCGATATGGACGACTCGCGGTGTAGTGCGATCTACACCAGACTATTGCTTGAAATCAGATTCGTGCAGAGCTGGGTTGCGGAAAACCCGCGTACATCTATAAGAAATAAGAGTGTCGCAGCAATAATTCTATGGAATAAAGAAAAGTAAGATCGTTGTCATCTTCTCATGTTAAAACTAGTTGCAGATAGCAACTAGTTTTATTAATAGTATAGGAGATTGGACGACGTGTCGTATTGCTATTTATTAACTCCTTTCTAGTTACCTTTTTTTAGACATCCCCGCTGATCAAGCGACGCATTCGCGAGTCCGTCGCTCCAACGCCACTGGTTCTTATATGCAACTAGCCGTACAATCATTCAGGACAAGAATGCCAAGCCTGAATAGAGGAAGGGTGCGTACAGATCACAGGTCAGCGTGCGTTATGAACCGAATGGTCGAAGTGATTGGCGATCAGTGGAGTCTACTCATCATCCGGGACATCATGTTCATGAACCGAAGGTATTTTCGCGAGCTCCTGACCAAGTCTTTGGAAGGGATTGCGACGAATATTTTGGCCGATCGACTTCAAAGGCTTGTCAAGCAAGGAATCATCGTCAAGTCTCATGACCCCAACCATAAACAGAGAGTCATTTACAGCCTTACGGAAAAAGGGATCGAAATGCTTCCTCTTCTGATGGAGATGAATGAATGGGGGCACAAATACTTGCCGGCCTCCAGGCTGAGGGGTTTAGCTCAGGTCCTGGTGGCTGGAGGGCCGAAGCTGAGAGCAGAATTTATGGCTGAGCTTCGCGAAACGCATCTTCCAAAGTCCAGCGCCAGAAAAAAGGCCCGGGTCCCGACGAAATCTAAGCGTATTTTTGCAATGCAGAACCTCCAGGTGGCATACGAAGCGGAACTGGCTAAGAGAAAACAGTAGCGAATCACCCACCCCAGATCCAGCTCGCCTGAAGCTAAGAGAGAGGGCAGACATGGGCGGCTGTGATTGCAGAATCGCCCGTGAAGCGAGCAAGCAAGTTGATTGTGTTCCGGTCAGCGCGCCCGCGCGGCGCTGATTTGAGCCGCATCGCGATACTCAACGGCTCCCCTTCTCAAGCTGGCGGCGGTAGAATACTGGCTTTCCCGGACGTTGCTTGTCGGCTACGGTCGCAATCAGGCGATTACACAAGTTACCCCCGAAACAATACACCACCAGACCCTGTAACTAGTCATGAAGAGCACGAGAAAATGCTCGAATGGCGTCGCCAGCAAAAGAAGCCCCGATAGCCGAGTTCGAGAAACTGCCACCAAGCCTGCGCGACAACTCCCGGTCTTGTAACTGTCCATCACCTTTCAATATAATGCTCGCCGCTCGAAAGTCTGCGATCGACGCTCCACATCGTTCAGAAGGAGACTCGTGATGCCCGCTACAGCAATTCCCAGCCGTCACACCCTGCGGCACGCCATATCGATCACATTCACTTTCGTATTGCTTGCCGCCCTCACCCCTCAACTGCACTCCCAAACCTTGGCGACGCTTTACCAGTTCACAGGTCGTGCCAATGGCGTTTTTCCCAACGGCGTAATAATGGATCGTGCTGGAAACCTCTATGGCGCGACGGTCGGAGGTGGCGCTAACACCGGAGCCTGCGAGGAATTTAACGGCTGTGGCACGGTGTACAAACTCAGCTTTCATGGCTCATGGACGTTCAGCCTGCTTTACAGCTTTACCGGCGGCGCTGATGGCGTCGAACCCACTCCGCCTATTTTCGGTCCCGATGGCAGCTTATACGGCTCAACGTACTTCGGAGGCGCCGGGCCCTGTGGCTACGACTGGGGTTGCGGCATCATCTATCGCCTGCAGCCGCCCGCCACATTCTGCAGATCGACTTCGTGCCCCTGGACGGAAACGATCGTGCACCGCTTCCGCGCCACGGATGGCTCCAGCCCTAATACTCCGGCCTTTGACAGCGCGGGCAACATTTACGGCACAGCCGGCAGGGGTGGCAATCTGCAAGGATGCGGCGGTCTCGGCTGCGGCAACATTTTCCAGTTCGTGAACTCCGGCGGCAGCTGGACTGAGAGCGTTCTGTACGAGTTCTCCGGCGAGGCCGACGGCGGGCTACCTCCTGGCGGAGTGGTCTTCGATCATGCCGGTAATCTTTACGGCCTCACATCGTATTCGCAACCCTACCAGTGCGGGACAGCCTTTGAGCTGGCCAACTCCGGCGGGAGTTGGACGCTATCTACCCTCTACGCTTTCAACCCGCAGATCGGTGACGGCTGCCAGCCCTCGGCTGCACCCATCTTCGATGCCTCCGGAAACCTGTACGGCGCCAGCATTGGTAACAGCGGCGGACCCGGCGCCGTCTTTCAGTTGGTCCCAGGACAGGGCAGCTGGACGGAAAACGTACTTCATCTCTTTCCATCCGACGTGCAGAGCGCCGACTCGCCACTGATCATGGATAGCCAGGGCAATCTCTATGGCACGACGTACACCTACGGCGCCAACAATTGCGGATCTGTATACAAACTGACGCCATCCGACGGTGGGTGGATTTACACAGACCTCCACGATTTTAATGAGTTTGTCGACGGATGCAATCCGGTTGGCCCCATAGCCATGGACTCGCAAGGTAACATTTACGGTACCACCTATTCGGGATTGATTTGGAGGCTGACGCCGTAAGCGGACGCCCAAATCCCTCGCCGCACCCAATGCGACTGTCCCCATTTCCTACAGGAATTGTTTGAAAGAGGATTTGTTGTAAAGGAAGCCTTGCTTATTCAAGACATCCTTAATGTCAAAGTTTCCTTCGGCGGACCGTGCGTCCTGCGGATGTCGAAGACGTGGAAGTCGCTCGCGGTTAAGCCGCGAGCTGGCGGAGGCATGCTCTTCTCAATCCCCGCAGCGGCAGCAGGGGCACCATCTAGAGTTCCTTGCGGCATCCAGTTCGTATCCGGATGCTTCTTATCGACCGGCTTCCAGGCGTCCGCTTCGACAATTACCTGGCGTGCGTTCGCATAGAACGTAGGGATTCCGAGCGTGGAGGTCGCCGACCCAATTGCCTTGTCTACGGCGGGAGCGGCGTTCTGGACGTTTGTCCTGGGCGCAGGTGCCTGTGCCACAAGCAAGCAGCTCGCAATCAGCAAGAAGATGGCGGATCTGAGCAGCTTCACCGCGATAAGTTTAGCCGAATTATTTCCTGTCGCAACATTAGTTGTTGCAATCAGGCGTGGCTGTTGAAAAAGTCCCTGATGCGGCAGAACCGCCCCTAATTGGGTGACCAGAAATGTATACCGAGGGAGCGATCGTCGTTTATAGGGCATCCTAGCGCGTCGAGTTTTCAGGGCCAGGGCGCCAAAAGAGTTTTTCAACAGCCACGCAATGTTTCAACAGCAACGGGCGAAATCTGTCTTAAGCGCTCCTACGGCGTGATCTCCCACACGACGCCGCAGCCTAAAGCGGTGCAACCCTGTGGCATGTAGTTGCCAACCATACAAGGTTGTGCCATAAAGATTGCCGCTCTGGTCGAGCGCCATGCTATCTGTGGGGTAATCCCTTCATATGGGTTATTGAAATCATAAACATCAGTATAGCTCCAGCCATTACTGCCAGGTGTTAGCCTGAACACCGAGCCACCGTAATAAGGCGGGTTCCCACCCGCTGTGCCTAACAAATTACCCGAGGCGTCCAAAATCGGTGTGTCCCAAGGCTCGCCTGAATTAGGACACTACCCATAACGCCGCTCGACATGATGATTGCCGAAGAGATGGGAATGGGATTTGACCTTCTGTTACGAATGACAGCAAGCGCAATGGTATCCCAAACGGATGAGAGCGTTACAGAATTCAGCCGACATCTCGCGAACGCTGTCGTTGACCAAGGGCGCTGCCTTCGGAGATGAAGATGAATACGCGTTTTCCATCGGGAGAGAATCCTTCGACCCGAAACGCAATTGGCCTATCCCATCGATCATCGGAAGAAAGAAACTTGAATGCCGACGACGTACCGTTTGGACGGGTAACGTTCAGGCTGAATTCGGCCTCGCATTGATGGCTATTTTTGCCGTGGTCGTCGTCGGCGCTCATCGTAAGAACTACTGTAAACCCGGCGCTGCTGCGAACTGCTGCCGTCTGCCCCTTCACTCCTACGCCACAGGTAAGCATGTCATTCGCCGGTTGGGCTGTCGTCTGAGAAAAGCACGACGCAGAGAGAATGAACATCACAGCCATCGCGACAAGCACCAAGCTACATGCGGCTTTCAAGGCAGCCCTTATGTGAAGATCGTACCCAGAGTCTGTGATCGTTGGCGTAATCAGGCGTTATCACCAGCAATCCTGCGTCGGTCCGGTTATTTGTGCAATGGGGAT
>JASHXK010000160.1 GCA_030043575.1 Terriglobales bacterium | reverse complement strand
CGGCAGTTTCTTTTGCGTCGTTTTGCTGGGCTGAATCCATCGCCCGCCGGGTCAGCTCGCGTGCGCTCCTTAATCTCCCATACCAGCCTTCCGTGTCCGCTTGCGTGGACAGGAGCAGGTCCTCAGCGCCCGGCTTGCCCATGGCGGCCGAGGCCAGTCGTGCCCGCTGCTCCGCGTCGCCCTTTACAAAAGCCAAGAGATAGCGATTCTGCAGCAGTGTTTGGTACACTTCCCGCCCTGGGAGCTCCTCGGCCAACTTGTATGCCGCCTCCGCCTCATCCAGACGGTTGAGACTAGCGTAGACACTGCCGAGATTGCTAAAGCCTAACGGACCAGAAGGATCTTTTACCATACGGATTATCTTTTGCGCCTGCGCCAACGCGTCTTTCCAGTTTCCAAGACTCATGTAAACGTCTCCCAAATTCACGACCGGCGCACCATCGTGCGGATAGATCTGCTGCCATAGTTCGAACACTTGTGCGGCCTTCTCCAATTCTCCCGTGGTAAACATGTAGTAGAACGACTCGATCTCAAGCCGCTCCCGTTCGCTCACCTGCTTCCGCAGGGCGTATGCTTTGCGTGCATTCTCGGCTGCCAGCGCGGGTTCGTTGAGGTCCCGATATCCGCCCGCAAGGGTTGCATACGCGATAGCAAAGTTCGGGTCGATTTCCACCGCTCGCTCGTAAAAGGGCAGAGATGCAGTTTCTCCTTTCGCAAGCTCTATCTTGTGGCCCAGGCTAAGTGCTTTTAGCGCCTCCAACGATGATGTAGTCACTGTTCCCAAGGGCATAGCGTATTTCTGCACCGAGCCGAGCGACTCGCCGAGCTTGCCGCGCAGGCTGACTGCAGCGGCGTCCAGAGCTTTCAGCACCGTCTCTTTTCCGGGCGCCTGCTCCTGTACTTCCATCAGGGCGTCGCCGCTTTCACAGTTCACTGCCTTCAGCCCAATCACGAACTGACTGCCCAAGCTGGCAATCGAGCCGGTAATCATTGCTTTGCTGCCGGTGCGCTGGCAGACTTCGCGCGCGACCTCCGGCGTTAGAACGTCATTCGCACGACGGCCCATGAGCTTTAGTGTTTGATTTACCTTACTCTGGGCAATCAGTTCGAGGAATGGTGACTGCTCCAACTGGATCGTCAGCCCCTGCTTCAAAGTGTCATCGAATACTGGGTCGCCGGTCTTGTTGTCGAAGTCAGCTAGCACGATTGTGTCTTTATCAGTCAGTGATGGCGGTTTATGCGTGCGCAGGCGCCAATAAAGTCCGCCAGTCACGATTCCGACGACGAGTACGACGATGGCAGCGATCTTCCAATAAACAGAGCGCCACCCTGTTGCGGACACCGTGCGGACAATACTTCCCGTTGCCGGCACCGTTTTCTCTGGGGAGGAGATCTCTCCTTTGAGCTGGCGGAGCTCCGATTCCATATCCGCCGCGGTCTGATAGCGCAAGCTGCGGTCCTTCTCCAGCGCGCGGTGGATGACCTGCTCCAACTTGGCGGGTAAGCCGGGATTCAGACTGGTGGGCGCATTAGGATTTTTGTGCAGAATCGCATCGAACAATTCCGCGGGGGTTTCACCCTGAAACGGCGATACTCCGGTTGCCATCTGGTAAAGCACGACGCCGAGTGAGAACAGGTCGGTACGCGCGTCCAATTTCTCGCCGCGGATATGCTCCGGGGACATGTAAGCTGCCGTTCCAATCGCTATTCCGGTTCGCGTGAGCTTCGCGGCTGAAGCCGACGAGTCGGCGGGCTGCACCGTGTCGCCAATGCGCTCCGCCTGACCACTCTCCTCGCCCTGGACCAGTTTGGCTAAGCCGAAATCCAGGATTCTTACGACTCCTCTCGTCGTCAGAAAGAGGTTGGCCGGCTTGATGTCCCGATGGATGATGTTCTTCTCATGTGCTGCCCGCAACCCATCGCAAACCTGGAGAGCAATATCGACGACTCGATCAACCGGCAGCGGGGTGGTTGAGCCAGCCGTTACCGGTGCATCTGGTGCGAGTAAGTCTTTTAAAGTTTGACCATCCAACAGCTCCATCGCGATGAATGGCTGTCCCTGATGGGTTCCCAATTCATAGATAGAACAGATGTTGGGATGATTCAGCGATGATGCCAGGCAGGCTTCCTGCTCCAACGCGGATAGCGCGCGGGCATCAGCCGCGAATTCCTCGGGCAGAAATTTTAAGGCTGCAAGGCGACCTAACCGAAGGTCCTGGGCTTTGTAAATGATGCCCATGCCTCCTTCGCCCAAAATTTCCAGGATGCGGTAGTGAGAGGCTTCCTGCCCGACTAAGCCGCCGCGTTCAGAATGAGGTTTTCTGTCGACCCGCGCTTCGCTGCCGTTAGGCACGTTTTTACTACCGGGTGGCGCCCACTCCACGGGAACCAGCAGGCGATAACCGCGGCGGCCCACGGTCTCGATGTATTTGGGGTGTTCAGTTGAGTCGCCAAGAGCACGCCGCAACCGCTTCATGGCGGCATTAATGCTGAGATCGAACTCTACCAGCGTACCGTGCGGCCACAGTTGCTTTTGCAGCTCTTCACGAGTCACGAGTTCGCCGTCGCGCTCGATCAGGGCGAGCAAAAGACGAAAGGACTGCTCCTGCAGGAGAACTACTTGATCCTGGGAGCGCAGCTCTCCAGTCCTGACATCGAGGCTAAAGTCGCCAAACCGAACACGAACCGAGGTTTCTGGTTTCACAGCACAAGGAGACGATGTGAGCCACAGCTTATCATTAGTTATGAACCCACCCTAAGATTTCTTGTCTCGTGGCCCAGAAATATCCTCTCTCGAAACTTCGTCACCGGGTTGACGGACCCGGTAGAAGATGACCGGTAACAACCATACCACCTGCTTGCCTGTACCAGGATTGCGCGGCGTTTATCGCTACATGTTTCGCAACTAGCAATCGACTTACGCGTAAGAAAACTGGGCGAGCGTCAGCAGAACGGCCGCGATCATGATGGGGATCAGGGCGCAGGCCTAAGGCGGTGGCCCAATATCGTGGTGGTTGTAGAGGAAGAGAAGAGAACTCTCGGCGGGTTCTAATGAACCAGTCCTCCCAGAGAAGGAAAAAGTTTAGCAAAATCGCCCCTGAGGCCCAATACACAACCACCAGCGTTGTGGCGAATTTTAAATTCGAGCTGGGGGTAAATCTCCAGGGCAGACTACGAAGTAAGCGTCTGAGCAACACACCTTTTCGACGACAAGGGTACGTGGTGAAGTGCCTGGATGAATCAAAAACAGAAAACGTCGGCGAGCCGCCGACGCACCCGCGCAGAAATTCAGGAGCTAGTTGCCGAGTTTATAAGCAGCGGCATGCGACGCGCCGAGTTTTGCCGGAGTCGGGGTTTGAGCTTCGGCACGCTTGATCGTCATCTGAAGAAACAACACTGGAGGAGAAAGAGTAGAAGAGCTTCTTCAGCCGGCCGGTTGGTGCCAGTGGAGTTGGTCGGTAGGAAATCGCCGAAGCAGCACGAACCGAGTTGCGGCCTAGCCGTGGTGCTGTCGGGCGCGCCGGATCGAGGTACATCCTCATTATGATGCGAATACCTTCGAGCGCCTGGTGAGCGCGCTGGAGCGGATGTAAGCAGTGTTCGGATTGGGTCCAGCCACGCGGATCTATCTGGCCGCCGGAGTCACCGACATGCGCAAGGGGTTCGAGGGGCTTTACGGTCTGGTCCGGGATCGATTGTCGTGTGAGCCGTTGAGCGGGCACCTCTTCTTGTTCTGCAACGCCCAGCGCAATCGCTTGAAGGTCCTGGTCTGGGATGGTAGCGGACTCTGGGTCTGTGCCAAGCGGTTGGAGAAAGGGCGTTTCACCTGGCCGCAATCCGGCGATGCGCAGGGCAAGGTCGTCCTGAGTCACGAAGAGCTCTCCTTATTATTGGGTGGGATCGATCTGGCCAAAACCAAGCATAAGCGGTGGTACCGAAAGGTTCCACCGCAGGGAAATGCCGCCGCATAACTTGCACGTCGTGGGCCGACTCTGCTAAATCAGTAGCCCATTGTGAGTAAAGCTCCCATTCCTTCAGCGCCAGCCGATCTCGAACTCATCGCACAACTGAGAAGCCGGTTGCAGTACGCGGAGCTGAGGATTCGTGTACTGGAAGAGCGACTGCGGCTGATGCGAATCGAGAAGTATGGAGCGGGCGGCGAAAAACCTTCCCAAGCGCAAATGAGATTGTTCGAACTTGAGTCCGTCGTCGTCGAAGTGATACTTCAGTCGGAGAGTGAGTGTGCGCCGGTGCGGTGCTCGAAGAACAGATCCTGCAAGCATCCTGGCCGCCAGGAATTGCCTTCGAATCTTCCTCGAGTGG
>JASHXK010000159.1 GCA_030043575.1 Terriglobales bacterium | reverse complement strand
TGGCTCCGTGGCGTAGCCCGTATCTCCGCTGGCGCATCGAGACCTATACCGGTATCAAGATGCAGAGTATCGGGTTCCTGGAGTTCTTCGGATTCATGTGGCGCGAGCGCAAAGAGCTGGGGCGGTTTTTGAAGTGGACCGCCGAGATGGAACGCTACGCGCGAGTCAAGCCGAAGAACCCGTAAGCGGCTAATTGTGTCGCCGGCTGAAGCCGACTCAGGTCAAGAATAGCCGATCTATCGGCACGACTGAAGTGTCTGCGTCGGAGCCAGATTTGCGAGAACCAAAGGTGGAAGAAGCCTCCGTTTTTCGGCGACAATACGAGCGCCGTCGGCGCGAAAGAGCTTAGCCCAGCGCTTCAGCGCTGGGGAGAGTGAGAAAGAATCTCGAGTCCCGCAGGGACGGCAGACGTGTCGTCGGCTGAAAGCCGACTCTGGTTACATAAAACGCCCACCCCGCCCTGAAGGGCGGGGCTAATATCTTTCCGCGCCTACGGCGCTCGATTTTCGGCTGTCGTAGTCCATTGGCAACTTCGAAGATTACACCTGACGCAGACCTTTTGGACGAGAGATCTCACTCATTGCGCAGCGCTTGCATAGGCTCGATGGAAGCCGCACGCCGGGCCGGAATCAAGCTGGCGGCCAACCCGACGAGAGTCAGCCCCAACGCGAGTATTACGGTGGTCACCGCATCGCGGCCAGTTTGCACTGGAATTACGCTGGCCAGCAAACGGCGCGAAGCAATACTGCCGAATACACCGGCGATGACGCCCGCTGCCATTAACAAAGCCGCGCGAGCGACCACCAGCCGCACAATCCGTGGGCGCGAAGCACCCAGCGCCATGCGCAAGCCGATATCGCGCGTCTGCAGGCCGACTTCCTGACTTAGTACTCCGTAAATGCCTGTCAGCGCCAGAACGAGCGCAATCCCCGCAAAGACGCTGAACAGCCATCCTTGCATGCGGTTGAAGACGAGCGAATCGGCCAGCACGTCGTCCATGGTTTCTGGAACACCAAACGGCACGGATGGCGCGACCTCGTGCAGCGCCTGACGAAGCTGAGGCACGATGGTTTCCGGAGGAACCGTGGTCCGCACGAACAGCGACATGGTTCCGAGCTCATCGGCGCTGTCCTTGAGCGCCACCTGCGACATCGGATAATCCATCTCGGCGAGCGCCGGCTCGCTGATCGACTGGCGGCCATTGCTGACGACACCAATGATCGTCAGATTGCCATCGTCACGCATGATCTGCTGGCCGATCGGTTCCTCGCCCGGGATGAATGTGTCGACAAACTTCTGGTTGACCACTACCACATTGTGGGAGGACGGGGTGTCCAACGCGGGATCGGGCAAGCGGCCACGCAGCCGTTGCAGACCCATGGCATGGTACCAGCCAGGAGAAGCCGAACGCACTTCGGCCAGGCGCTCGCGATCGGGCGGATCGGCAGGCTTGCCCACCATGTGGACGCCGGTATTCCATCCCCAGTTCAGCAGTGGGATGAGGCGGTTATAGCCCACGCCGACGACGCCGGGGATGGCGCTCACCTTGTCCGCCAGCGGACGATACAAGACTGTATCGAGATCCTTACCGGCGTACTCACCGGGGGAGACGTTGATCTCGAGGGTGAGCAGATGGTCGGTGGTGTAGCCGAAGTCCACGTGCTGCATGCGCCAGAGCTGCATGAGGACGAGCCCGGTACAGACCAGCAGCATCAGGGACAAAGCGACTTCAGCGACGACGAAGACGGAGCGCAGGCGATAGTCGCCGCGATCGGTTCCAGCATTTGCGCCGGCCTTCAGCGACTGATTGGGATCGCTCGACGACATCTTCTTCGCGGGAATGAGGCCGAAGATCAGGCTTGACAGCATCGCGATAGCAAAGGCCGCCGCAAACACCGTCCAGTTGACTTGGATATCGCCGCCGCGCTGAAACGACTTGCTGAGGAACTGGCTCATGGCGCCGGTCAGGCTCCAGGCGATCAGTAAGCCGGCAATTGCCGAAATCAAGCCGAGCACGCAATTTTCCAGCAGGATCTGCCGAATGATGCGGACGCGGCCGGCGCCCAGGGCGGTGCGTATCGCCATCTCGCGCTGGCGGCTGACGCCGCGCGCCAGCAGCATCACCGCGACATCGACGCAGGCGATGAGCAACACAAACACCACGCCGGCAGCCATGATCCACAGCGCCTGCCGCTGGTCCTGGGCCGTAACGTGCATCGTCAGCGGCATCAGACGCACGGTGCGCCCCTTATCGCTGTCGGGATACGTCTGGCCGAGGTTCGCGAGCACCCGGCTCATATCGGCCTGGGCTTGCGCAACCGTAACGCCGGGCTTCAGGCGGCCAACCACCTGGAGCCAGTGCGAGTCGCGTTGCGTGCGCAGTTCCTTGGGAACGCGCATGGGAGTGTAGATCGTGTTGGGAATGCCGACGGGAAAGCGGAAACCGGCCGGCATCACGCCGACGATGGTGTGGGGATAGCCGTCGATGTGAACGGATGTCCCGAGAACGTTGGCATTTCCGCCGAAATTCTTCTGCCAAACCTCGTAGCTCAGCACCGCAACATTGTTGCGTCCCTCCTGCTCCTCACCGGGAAGGAAGGTACGTCCGAGCAGCGGCGGTACGCCGAAGACGTCGAAGAAGTGATCGCTGGTTGCGGTATTGCGCAGATGAACAACCTGCGAACCAGTGTCGAGGTTGACGCCGGCGTAGCCGCTGAAACCGGCCAGCGCTTCGAAGGTGTTGTTCTGCTGGCGCTCATCGAGATAGGCAGGCCAGGAATGCGGTTGCAGATACGACGCGGCGGCGTGGGTCTCGACGAAGACGATGCGGTCGGGATCGTGAAATGGCAGAGGCCGCAGCACAGTCGCGTAGATCACGCTGAACATCGCCGTGGCCGCGCCAATGCCGAGGGCCAGCGTCAGCACAGCGACGATGGTGAATCCGGGAGACTTGCGCAACTGCCGCAAAGCGAAGCGAAGGTCCTGGCGAAAAGAGTACATGCGCCTCCGAGGGCTGGAAAGATTTCGGTTCAGGAATCTACACTTCATGGGCCAGTCGCGTGCCGTGCAATCGGTTGGAAATAGGCGATATAGGCTGACGATTCGAGGCTTAGCAGGCGTGCATGCGTCCGCATTCGGCGTGAGTTGTCCGAAACCGGACAAGCGATTCGGGTTGAGCCCGAGGGGCTGAATCGCGTCTCACTGGCGCCTCGCGTCCTGCGTCCGGCCCTTCCACTCGCCACCGCGGCCCAGCCAATACTTAAAAGCCGAGTGAACAGTCGCTGCCACGTAGAACACCGCGCTCAACGGCAGCGTCAGCGCCCAAAGCGGATTGAGACGGTAGAAACGGATCATGGGAAGGTAAGCTGCGCTGATGAGCAGATAGACAGCCGCGCCAATCGCGGCCAGCCGCAGAGAGCCACTCCCCAGCAACGTCAGCGGCAGGACGAAGACCAATAGCATGGCGAGAACGGTTGCCAGCAGAAGCCAGGCTGAATGCCGAAGCTGATTGAAGGCGGTTCGCGCGATCATGCGCTCGATTTCCGCGAATGAGTTATATGCCCGCAGGCTGCGCGTGTCAGCGGTCAGACCGAGCCACACGCGGCCGCCAGTGCGCTTGACGGCACGAGCCAGCGCGCAATCATCGATGGTTTCGTGACGAATGGCTTCGATCCCGCCCGCTCGATCCAGAGCGGCAGGACTAAGGAGCATGCAACCTCCGGCGGCGCCGGCGGTCTTGCGCCGCGGATCGCCAATCCATCGCGGCGGGTACAGCAGGAGGAAAAAGAAGACGAACGCCGGAATCAGAAGCTTCTCCGCTAAGTTGCGACAGTGCAGCATGACCATGAAGGATGCGAGATCGTAGTTCCCGCTTTCCGCGGTTTCAACCAGCCGCGCCACGTTATCCGGCGCGTGTTCGATGTCGGCGTCGGTCAGCAGGAAAAAATCGGGATTCAGCGGAGCGGCCTGCTCGATTCCCTGCTGCACCGCCCACAACTTCCCCGACCATCCTGGCGGCAGCGGACGCCCGGTGATCACGCGAACGCGCTCGGCTTGCGCACTGGCTGACGCAGCCCGCAGTACAGCATCAGCCGTACCATCACTACTGTTGTCGTCGACGATGAGAATTTGCAGATCTTCGATGCAGCTCTGGTGGAGTAGCGAAGAGACCGACCTGCCAATCACGTCGGCTTCGTCGCGGGCGGGAATGATCACCGCTATGCGAGGCCGGCGAAAGAAGGCGGAGTTTGGTCGAAGATCGTCTTGAGGTGTGGTCAGCGAATACCTTCAGAGGCTGTACCGCGACGCGGGGACGCCGTGTGCGCGGCTGGTTTTCAACTCAGTTCCGGCAGTTTGCCGCACCACCTGAGACTGCTTGCGGATACAGCACAATTCCCTCACCGCGGGAAATCCTTACGGTTTCCTAATAGAAATGTGTTTTTGCGCGCAATTTTTGCTTGACGCGCGCGAACAGCTTGACCTACTCTTTGTCACAAATTCAGACAACGCAAGTCAAGTCACAAGCGACAGCTCCCAGGCTTTCTTCAGTTTGTGACGCCCTCCCGTCCGG
This sequence comes from Terriglobales bacterium, assembly GCA_030043575.1. Classification (GTDB taxonomy): domain Bacteria; phylum Acidobacteriota; class Terriglobia; order Terriglobales; family Acidobacteriaceae; genus Bog-257. The sequence continues at coordinate 4,458 of JASHXK010000159.1, read as the reverse complement.
GAGAGCGGGGCGTCTGCTTGATGTGGGGTGGCGCACACTGGGTCTTTCTCGCTCCCAAAAGTAAGTGGCATGGAATCGGGTTGGCAAATCGGGTGCAGTTTTGCCACGGCGACAAAGTTTGTATTGGAGAACGCCCGCAGTTTAAGGGCGCCCTGCGTACAGGAGGCGGTTGTCGATGACCCTGCGTCTGAACTCTTACCGTTTCTACCTGCGCCTGTGCTGCTATGTACTGCCTCTTGTAGCCTTCACCATCGCCGGTTATGTGCGCCTGGTTTCCCTGCGCCGCGTGCTCATCCAGCCGGATTATGATCCGCGCTTCTACTTTGTGGTTCTGCTGGTGGCGACGCTGGTCTGGGCGATCGCGGCCGAGACCTATGGCCTGTGCGATATTGAGCTGCTCTTCCGCGAGTATACGGGACTGAAGAAAGCCATCCCTGCCTGCGTGATGACCTATGTTGTCCTGTCTTGCATTTTGTTTTTCTATCGCCAGCAGAATTTCTCGCGCGTCTTTTTTGCGGTCAGCGCGGTAGTGCTGCTGTCCTTGACGATCGTAACCCGCATTCTGTTCCGAGCCTTATTGCGCAGCCGATATGGTTCGCATGCCCGCGTCCGGGTTCTGATCGCCGGTGCCGAGGCTTATGCGCGCAAGGTGGCGGTGCGGTTGAGCCGAGGGTCGTTCGTTCCTTCTGACGTTGTGGGCCACATTCGCCTCCCGGGCCAGGAATCCGTGATCAAAGAGGGTCCGGTATTCGAACTCGAACAGGTCATCAATGGCTGCGGCGTAGCCTTCGATGAGCTGGTGGTCGCCGTCCCGCCGTCGCAGTTCGAACGCCTGGCCGGGTTGCTGGCACAACTGGAGCCGTTGCATGTGCCCATCCGCATGGTTCTGGATATCGGCGACCGGCCCATCGTGCGGGAGAGGTTGTTCCAATTGGGCGACCTGCAGATGCTGGACTTGGCGACGACTCACCTGGAGTCTCCGACCTATTTCCTCCTGAAGAGAGTTTTTGATGTTGCCTTCTCCAGCTTTGTGCTGATTGGGGGTCTTCCGTTGTTCGCCGTCATCGCGGTGGCGATCAAGCTGAATTCTCCCGGGCCGGTGTTTTTCCGGCAGGAACGCGTCGGCCTCAACGGCCGGGTCTTCACGATGTACAAGTTTCGGACCATGCGGGTGGCCGCGGACAACAGCAGCAATCAGTTGCATACGGCGGTCAACGATCCGCGAAGGACGGCGGTGGGCGCTATTCTGCGCCGCACCAGCCTGGACGAACTACCCCAGTTTTACAACGTCCTGATTGGCGATATGAGCGTGGTGGGGCCGAGGCCGGAACTGACTTTCTTCGCCAGAAAGTTTGCTCAGGAAGTTTTGAACTATGACACCCGGCATCGGTTGAAAGTAGGTATCACGGGATGGGCGCAGGTCAACGGCTGGCGAGGAAACACCTCCATTCAAAAGCGCATCGAGGCCGATCTCTACTACCTGCAGAATTGGACCCTCTGGCTGGACGTAAGGATTGTGTGCATGACCGTGCTCAAAGGTCTGCTCAGTAAGCATGCCTATTGATTCGGTCGATCCCTAACCGTCAGCAATTGTAGTCCCAGAAGGGCACCTAAGTTCCCTCTTTGCATTTTGGACCTACCTCCTACCACAGCAATTGTGCTACTGTAAGAAGCCACTCGGGGCAGAGTATGGGCATGAAACTAGCGGTAGTTGGTTCCGGATATGTCGGGCTGGTAGCGGGGGCGTGCCTCGCCGAATTAGGCCACGAAGTCCAACTGGTTGACAACGATAGCGACAAGATGGCGATGCTGCTGCGTGGAGAGATACCCATCCATGAGCAGTATCTCCCGGAGCTGATGTCGCGTAACCGGCAACAGGGCCGGCTGCGGTTCGCGGATTCGATTGCCAACGCCGTAAAAACCTCCAGCGTTATCTTCATCGCTGTGGGCACACCAGCCCTGGTGAATGGCGCGCCCGATTTGTCCTATGTCGAGGCCGTAGCTTCGGCGGTAGGTCAGCACGTCGGTGAATTTAAGGTCATCGTTGAGAAGAGCACCGTTCCCGTTCTGACTCATCAGGAAATCGGCAAGGTGATGATGCTGAACGGCGCTCCTGCGGAATCTTTCGAGGTGGTTTCCAATCCGGAGTTTCTGCGCGAAGGGACGGCTGTAACCGACTTTCTCTTTCCCGATCGAATCGTCGTGGGCGCCGATGGTAGCCGCGGCGCTGCCATGCTACGGCAGGTTTACGAGCCGCTTACCAGTGGCGCTTACTATTCGCAAAGCGACGCCATCCCGCGTCCCGCCACTTTCTCCGGCAAAGCCCGGCTGCTGGTGACCAGCGCGAAAAGCGCCGAACTGATCAAACACGCCTCCAATTCCTTCCTGGCGATGAAGATTTCTTTCATCAACGCGATCGCCAACATCTGTGAGGCGGTGGGAGCCGACGTCCAGGAAGTTTGCGAAGGCATGGGAGCGGACAGCCGCATCGGAGAACGTTTTCTGCGCCCCGGAATTGGCTATGGCGGCTCGTGCTTTCCCAAAGACCTGCTGGCATTTCGCCTGGTGGCGGAAGAATGCGGCCTGGAATTCGGTTTGCTCAACGAGGTGATCAAGCTGAACGAATATCAGCGCAACCGCTTCGTGCGCAAAGTGCGGTCGGCTCTGTGGAATCTCAAGGGCAAGAAGATCGCTGCCTTGGGATTGGCCTTCAAAGGCGGCACCGACGACATTCGCGAATCCCCGGCCATTGCCATCATCCAGGCGTTCTGTAATGAGGGCGCCGAAGTAGTCGTGTACGATCCCGAAGCCATGGAGCGCGCCAGGTGCGTTCTGCAGGACAAGGTCCAGTACGCCAATTCGCCTTACGCCGCCTGTGCGGGCGCGCATGCGATGGTCGTTCTCACCGATTGGCAGGATTTTGCCGAACTCGACCTGGGCCTGATCCGCCGTGCGCTGCGTCATCCCATTGTCATCGATGGCCGCAATCTCTTCCGGCGGGAGCAGATGCTGGCCGCCGGGCTGCATTATTACAGCATCGGGCGCCCGACGGCTGCACCGGCCAAATCGTCTCATTCCGACAGCCAGGCAGCGGTGGAGGAAATGCTGACGGAGATGCGCTCGGTTGAATCTGTCCCGAATCTTTCCGCTTGAATCCGCCGGAAGTTTAGGCGTAGCAGCTCCCCAACTCCAGCCAAGGAGTCCTGAACCGGCAAGGGATTTCCACCCACCCTCTTGATGAGGCCCTGAGTGTGACTTTAGTCATAGACCCAGCCCGTTTCACGGGTTAGCCTGACGGCTTGCGCCCAAATACGTGACCTTCCGAGGTGCGCATGTACCGTTCTGCATCGTTTGCCTTCGTGTTTTTCTTCCTCTTTGCGATTTCAGCCTTTGCCGCAGTGCCGCCGAAAGGACAGACTTCCAACGTAGGCGCACAGTGCGTTGAGTGCCATAGCAAAGTCACACCCAATGTGGTGACCGACTGGAAGCAAAGCAAACACCACGAGGTGGGGATTGACTGCGATACCTGTCACGGCTCTGAGCACAGGACTGCAACCGATGCAGCCAAGGCGAAGATCCCCACTCCCGACACTTGCGGGCAATGCCACGACGCTCAACTGGCGCAGTTCAAGAAGGGCAAGCACTCGATGGCCTGGGCGGCGATGGAAGCGATGCCGACGATCCACTGGCAGCCGATGGCAATGACCGAGGGCATGAAGGGCTGCGGCTCGTGTCACAAGATCGGCCTCAAGTCGCCGGAGCAACTGGCCGCTTTGGAGAAACAGGAGCGCTTCGGCACGGCTTCGTGCGATTCCTGCCACACCCGGCACACCTTCTCGCTGCAGGAGGCGCGTTCGCCGCAGGCCTGCGAGACCTGCCACATGGGCTTCGATCATCCACAGTGGGAGATGTACTCGTCCTCAAAACACGGCGTGCGCAATGAGCTGAAGCAACTGAAGATTCAGAGCGACACCTCCGCCGCTCCGACTTGCCAGACGTGCCACATGCAGGGAGGCAATCACGAAGTCATGACTGCCTGGGGATTTCTCGCCGTGCGGCTGCCCCTGCCGGACGACCCGCAATGGAAGGCCGACCAGGTGACGATCCTGCAGGCGCTGGGTGTGCTGGATCCCAGCGGCAAGCCGACGGCGCGCCTCCATGTAGTCAAGGCCGCTGAGGTCGCGCGTCTCGATCAGGCGTCATGGCAAGCGCAGCGCGACAAGATGCTGAAGACCTGCAATCAGTGCCACTCGATCAATTTCGCGACACAGCAACTGCAGTATGGCGATGACATGATCAAGAATGCGGACCATCTGATGGCACAGGCGATTCTCATCGTCGCCGACCTCTACAAGGACGGCATTTTGCCCAAGCCGAAGAATTACGCCTATCCGTTTCCCGATCTGCTCACTTTCCACGATGCGCCAACAGCGGTCGAGCAGAAGCTGTTCGTCATGT
>JASHXK010000158.1 GCA_030043575.1 Terriglobales bacterium | reverse complement strand
GACTCGGTTCATCGGCGCACATATTGTGCGACAGCTGTTGCAGGCTGGGCACTCTGTCACCGTCTATCACCGCGGCGAGCATGAGAGCGATCTTCCTGCGAGCGTGCGCCATGTGCGCCGACCACAAGCGGCCATACCGGTGCTTAGCTTTCCTGCTGTGTTGCTGAACCCGCGACCGGATGTTGTGATCCACATGATTGCGATGGGCGAAGCCGATACCCGCGCCGCCATGGAGTTCTTTCGCGGGAACGCCGGCCGCATGGTGTGGATCAGCAGCGGCGATGTCTATCTGGCATACGGACGATTCACGGGAGTTGAGCCTGGGCCGGTACTGCCCGGATTGCTGAACGAGGATTCGCCACTGCGAACCACGCTGTATCCCTATCGCGACGCCGCGAAACCCGCCGAAGACCTCGCCAACACGTACGACAAAGTCGTGGTCGAACGGCTCGCGGCGAGCGAGCGGGAATTGCCAGCGACGATCCTTCGCTTGCCGAAGGTTTACGGACGGGAAGACAACGGCGATCTGGCGACCGTCTACGCGTTCAGCAACCATCCGCAATGGCGATGGACGCATGGCTACGTCGAGAATGTGGCGGCGGCGACTGCACTGGCTGCGGTGCATCCCGCGGCGGCTGGCCGGACGTTCAACGTTGGCGAGGAGCGCACGCCGACGATGGCGGAACGACTGGCCAAGCTGCCGGCGTCGGAGATCCCGATCAACACGGATCCGAAGTTCAATTTCGATCAGGACATTGCGTACGATACGGCGCGCATTCGCGGGGAGCTGGGGTACAGGGAAGTTGTGCCAGAAGAGAAGGCGATGATGGACGTACTCGGTGCGGTCGGCTCAGGTAAGGAATAGGAAGCGTGTCGGCACGAGTCGTGCCTGATACAAGGCGCGCGAGATCCGAGTCAGTAGCGACTCCTCCGAACAGCAGGTCCTTCGACTGCGCGTCCGCCCGCCGCAACAGGTGCGGCGGAGAAGCAAAGGCGCGGACGCTCCGCTCAGGATGACAAATCCAAAAGGAGCCTGTGTGCTGCACGGCTAAAGCCGTGCCCTGATACGAAACGTTACTGCGACACTGGTGTCGGTGCGTTCTTCGGCGTCGACAGGTAGCCGGTTATGGAGTTCTTGTCGGCGTTGAAGACCACCACTTCGTACAGCATGTGATCGCGGCCGGTGTAGAACTGCAACGGCTCGCCCACCGTGCGGTCCTTCTTCTCAATAGTGCGATCGTCGGCAATGACATTCACTGTGAAGCGGCTCTTCTTGGGGTCAACCTTCTTCAGTTGCAGGCTCACGGTCGAGACGGGCGTTCGCGCGCCCTTCTGCAGCGTGAAGTCGTAGTAGTTGCGCTCGCCCTTGCGCTTCAGCTCCGCCAACTCGGACGCATTGTGAGCAATGAGGCCGCTTTGCACCCCGAGGTCGCCAATGGCTTTCTCCAGCTTCTGATTGGTCGCGGCTAAATCGGTCTGCGTCTTCTGGATGTCGGTCTTGGCTGTGCCAACGTCGGTCTTGACATTGCTGACCTCACCGTTGACCGCGGCGATTTGCTGTCCTTGCTGACGCTGTTCCGCAGACAGTCTGGCCGCGGCGGCCGCAGCGGCTTTCTGAGCTTTCTCAAACTCGGCGGTGCGCGCTGCGATCTGCTGTTCGGTTTGGCCGGTTGCCGTGGCCAGCTCCTGCTTGAACGCCGCTGAGGTCGCGTTCAGCCGATCGCCCAAGTCTGCCTGGGAAGCCTCCAGGTCCTGCTGCTTCTGCTCCATCGCTACGAGCCTCGTCTTGAGGCCGTAGATGAGATACAGCGACGCGGCCACATAGATCACCGCAGCCGCCAGCAGGACGTACATCAGGATGTGACTTTTGTCGGAGCTACTGGCTTGAGGTTCAGGTGCAGGGGTCGGTTCTTCTAGTAGCATTACTGAATCCTTTCCGGCCAGCCTCAATTCTCTGGGAGCCAAAAAACACTGTCAACAAGCATATACGATCGGAAACCCAAAACGTTACCCGCTCCCCGGCCCATCGGCACAGCCGGGCTTGCGTGCCCAAGGCAAAATAGATACTGCGCCCTAGACGTAAAGGGTGGTTCCAACTTAACAAGACCATGACTGAAACAGCGGTTGCTCAAAAAAAGATAACAAAAGAAGAGAACAAGTCTTCCAAACGGGTGCTCGACCCGCTGGAACGGCTCTCGGAGATTCTGTTCGGCGTCATCATGGTGCTCACGTTCACGGTCTCGTTGCGCGTGGCGCGGGCCAACCGGGCAGAGGTGCGCGAGATGCTGATTGGCGCGCTGGGCTGCAATCTGGCCTGGGGGCTGATCGATGGGATCATGTATCTGATGTCGTGCGTCAGCACGCGCGGGCATAACTTCGCGATTCTCCGAAAGCTGCATCGCATTCCGCAACCGGAGCAGGCCAATCAGATCCTGGCGGACGAGTTGCCACCGGTTGTGGTCGCCGCGCTGCCCGCAGGGGCGCTGGATGGAATACGACAGAATTTGAGCAAGCTGACCGAGCTGCCCCCGCGACCGAAGCTGACCAAGGACGACTGGCGCGGCGCGGTTGGTGTCTTCCTGCTGGTGTTTCTCTCTACGTTTCCAATCGTGATACCTTTCGTGGTCACTCACGATATCAAGGTCGCCGGCCGCGTCTCGGATGTGATCGGCCTGGCCATGCTGTTTGGCGCGGGACACGCTTACGGGCGCTACGCCGGGCATAGTCCGTGGGGGTGGGGTTTGTCGATGGTCGCGATCGGCGGG
>JASHXK010000157.1 GCA_030043575.1 Terriglobales bacterium | reverse complement strand
GCCCTGGCGGGCAAGCCCGTGAGCTAATCGCCACGCATGCTGCTCCAGCTCGTGGCTCACGGCTCGAAGCCGACTACAATAGTCGCCATGGATATCTACCTCCTGCGTCATGCCAGTGCCGGCGATGCAAGACTCAATCCCGCCAAAGATGACGAACGCCCTTTGGACAAGCTGGGCATCGAGCAGTCCCACAATGTGGGACGTGCTTTGGCGGCAATGAATGTAAGTCTTGACGCGATTCTTTCCAGCCCGCTGCTGCGCGCCCAGCAAACCGCAAAAATTGTGGCTGAAGAAATCGGTCACAAGGAAAAAATCGTGACGGAGCCGGGCCTTCATCCCGGCGGCAGCTTCGAGCAGTTTCAGAACATCCTCGGCCGCTACAGCAACAAAGACGCCATCCTCGTTGTTGGTCACAATCCCAGCATGACAGAGTTTTTGAACAAGCTGCTCATCGGCGAGAATGCGCCGGAAGCGATTGAAGTAAAGAAGGCGGCGATTGCAAAAGTGGAGAAGAATGGCAGCGAAGCGGTGCTGAAGTGGTGCCTGCCGCCGAAGGTGTTGCGTGCCATTCAGCAGGACTCGGCCAAAAGCTCACGGCCGAAGACGGTCTCGAAGTAATCCTTTTCCTGCTCCACCGCCCAAAGTTCCAACTCGATTCCCTCCTGCGAGTGCGGCTTCAGCAGCAAACGTACCTGTCCGTCCTGACGCACCCGAACCGTCATTTCGCTGACCGCTGCCCGACGTCCCTGATCCAGCGCTCGCGCCAGGCGGAGCAAAGAAACTGCCTTGGCAACATGAATCTGATGGACACCGGGAAGGATGCTCATTACGCGGTCGCTGGGTGATGGCAGCGATTTGCCGACATAGCGAGCGATGGCTGCAATGATGCGCCGTTGCAACGGCGTGTACCCGAAGAGCTCTGAGTTGGAAATGACGTAGTAACTGTAGCGGCGCCGGCCCGAGCGGTTGATGTACGCGCCTACCTCGTGCAACATCGCGGCTGCCTCGAGCCAATCCTTGTATTCAGGCGGCAATTGGTGCACCGCTTTCAGGCGCTGAAAGAGCTGCAACGCCAGATTGCGGATGCGCTGGGCGAATTGCAAATCGGCGCCATAGTGCTTGGCCACAGCGAGCAGCGCGTCATGCCGCTCCGACTCCACCCGCTCCCGCATGGCGGTGCTGGCGTGGTAATCAGCCATCATCTGCGCCAGCAAACCGTCGCGCAGCCCGAGAGGCAGATAGCGGAAGCTGCGCAAGGCGCAAAGCTGCATCAGCTCAGCAAATACCATGGTGCCGGCGACGATGATTTCCGCCCGGCGGGGCCCGATTCCTGGCAGTGCGCGCCGCTGCGAAAGATTGCGACGGCTGAGCTTATCCAGCAACGACGCTACGGCGGATTGCGGCACCGTTTGCGGCTTGTGTTCGTCATAACTGCCGAGCTTCGCTGCGTAGAGACTCGAGAGAGCGGCCGGCGTTCCGGAGGTTGCGATGGTCGCTTGCGACTTGAGAGCGATGACGCGTTTCTGGATGCGCGACACTTCACGCTGGATGACGCCGCGCATCTGTTCCAGTTCAGACCTCCAGGGCGGATCATGATGCAAGAAGGTCTGTGTCAGGCGGACGGCGCCGATGGGCAAGCTGATCATGTCCTTGATGTGGCCGGAGGCGGAGAGGGTCAGCTCGCAGCTGCCGCCGCCGAGGTCGACCAGCAGGGCGCGTTTGCGGGCAATGCGAGCGCCGGACACCACTCCCAGATGGATGAGGCGGCCTTCTTCCAGGCCCGAGATGACATCGACCTTCCATCCGGTGGCGGTAACTACCCAATCGCGAAAGGCGCGGCTGTTGCCGGCGTCGCGTAGCGCGCTGGTGGCCACCACGCGCACGCGATCGGCGCCATAGGTTTGTACGGCCCGATGGAAGCGGCGCAACACGCGCAGGGTGTGCGCCATCGCCTGCGGATCAAGCGTTCCTGTGGCAAACACACTTTCGCCCAGCCGGGTAACTTCTCGATCTTCGTGAAGCTCCTCCAGGCGCCCGCGCAGTACTCTTGCGATCTTGAGCCTGACAGAGTTGGAACCGATGTCAACCGCGGCAAATGTCGGCATGAGAGAGACATGCCCAGTATCGATTACGGCATGGCCGGTTTACAAGAATGCAGGCCCCGACCGGCTGGCCGATTCACCAGACTTTCACCGATCGTTCACCCAACTGTAATGCCGGCGTGCTTCAGCGCAAGCTTAGGGCCACAGATTTGAACTGCTATATTCGGAGCATGTTGTCCCACGCCGCCGACAGAGCCATCGCAGGCGCAGTCGAGAACCGGGCAGAAGGAGCCACGAACGGCAAAGCTGTGCTTTGGATGTGGGGCATCGTCCTTGTCGGCACGGTCTTGCGCCTAATTGCGCTTGGCTACAAAAGCTTCTGGATCGACGAGATTGCCAGCGTCGCGATTGCGCGCCGTGCCACGCCGGTGTTCTGGCATTTTCTTTGGCATGACGAAGGCAACATGGCGCTGTACTACGTGCTGCTGCGGCCGTGGCTGCACTTCGGCTATGGCGAAGCAATCGTTCGCTTTCTATCCGTCCTGCCCGGAGTTCTATCGATTGCTGTAATGTACGTTTTGGCGCGGCGGTTGTTTGGGCGCGAGACCGGCATTCTGGCTGCAGCATTGCTGGCGCTCAATCCGTGCGCTATCGCCGTCTCACAAGAGGCACGTTCCTACAGTTTCGTCGTTCTGGGTGTTCTCCTAACGACTTACACGTTCGTTCTGTTCATCGCAAAACCGAGTTACAAGCTCGCGTGTGTTTATGCGGTGATTGCCGGGCTGACATGCTACCTCCACTACTTTGGGGTGTTAGTACCGGCAGCACATGCGATCTCGCTTCCCGCAATACCACGGAGCCGGCGCCCTTGGAAACCTTTGCTGGTAGCAGCCGGGATCGTCGTGGTAATGGCTGCGCCCATTCTCTGGCTGATCCATGCTCAGGATGTCGGCCATATTTCCTGGGTGCCGGCACCTTCCCTGCTGGAGCTCTATCACCTCGGCGTGTTTCTCGCGGCCTATGGCGGGAAGGCCGTGGGAGCTGCACTGCTGGCACTGGATCTTGCGCTCATTGCACTGTTCCTTGCGAAGTTCACGAGGGTTTGGAGCGATCGCGACCAGGAACTACAACGTTGGCATTACGCGGTGGTAACGAGTGCGGTTTTTTCTCCAATCGCAATTACCTTGCTTGCGTCGATTGTGCGACCAGCCTTTTATCACAGATTTCTCATCATCTGTCTGCCCGGATGGGTACTGATGATCGCAGTAGGCGTTGGGCAGATTAGCTCGCGCACGCGGCGCTGGTGCGCGGTTGCAGCCATCTGCGTTTTGTCGCTGACGAGCACGATCATCATGTACCGGCGGGTCACGGAAGATTGGCGCGGCGCGGTGGATTATCTAATCGCAAATGCCGGTGCGAACGATCGCGTGCTGTATTACGAATCAGTTGGCGAATTCGCCGGCGAGAGCTATCGCGACTGGCTGCCGGGCGGGAATCAATCGCGCCCTAAACCAGTCGGCGTAGATCTGACAAACGGCGCCTGGAGGAATGAGATCGATCATGCGCAGCGAGTCTGGCTGGTGCTGTATCGGGAGACGGCGGATGGTTCGGATTCGCGGGCAATCGAGCAGGAACTGATGCAACGTTATCAGCGCGGTGAGGAACGGGATTTTCGCGGCGTGAGCGTGGTCGAGTATGTCCAACGCTGATGGGCAAATTTGTGCGGCCGGCTAAAGCCGGCTCAGAAGACAAAACAATCTGCTTAGACGCTGGCCTGAAGGCCGGCACTACCCGGGCTTGCGAAGCGTGAACAGAACGAATGTGTACTCCAGCCCGAACGGCTCCCAGCGAATTGGCTTCTCCGCGCATTCCAGATCAATATCTCCAGTTGTCTGAAATCCTACCGATCGTGCCAGTTCGAGTGCAGCTTGAATTTCCGGCTTAGAGAAAATCTTAATTGGCGTGCTATGCGCGACTTTGCCCTGCGTGTTGACGGGAGTGGGGTAATAGTCCGTCGAAGTGATCAGCAGCCCGTCGGGCTTTAGCAGGCGATACATCTCGCGAAAATAGTCGCGCAGCGAAACGCCGTGCTCGATCACGCTGAGGCAGGAGATGGCGTCAAAGTGAGCGTCGGGATAGGGAGTGCGGGTGAGATCGCCGGGAATATAGCGAATGGGACCGCGGCGCGTCGGATCGGTGAAGCCGAGGTTGATTCCATGCAGGTCGCGATAGCCGTAAAGAAATAATGCCGGCAGAACGTTGCTGTAGATCTCCGCGCCCGCGTCCAGAATCCGCGCCGAGCGATTTGTGTTGGCGAGAATTGATGTGACCGCGGCGAGGTGATCCCAGTTCTTCTCCGGCCCGCGATGCAACGGCACATGCAGCCGTTTTGCGTTCTCGAACGCGGATTCCCACTCAGCGCGGGTCTTCAGAGTTCCGTTGTTGATATTTGGCCCGGGCGGGTGAGTAAGCTGCGCTGCGCCAAATTTCATTCTCAGCGACCAGCGATAGATGGACTGCGGTCGCAAAACGATTCCCTTGACGCGGCGAAAAAACCGGCGCGATGCGGGAACCTTGTCGATCGTGATTGTTTGCGGAGACGTTGCTGGGTTAGCCAAATTAGGAAGATATTCGCCGGCCTTCTATCTTGCAACCAAGGATGCGAATCACTCGGTGAATACGCGCATAGGGGTTCTTCCGCTGCGTTCGGCCGCGTCGCGGCCTCGCTCCGCTCAGATGACATGGCGGTCTGGTTTCAGACAACTCTCATCGCACGAATTGAAGTATTCTGGATAGTGGCCAGTGCCTTGAGCCACATAATCAGCGC
>JASHXK010000156.1 GCA_030043575.1 Terriglobales bacterium | reverse complement strand
GGCTCCATCTACGAGCGCCAGAAGAAATACGACAAGGCTGAGGAGGAGTTCCACAAGGTTCTGGCCGATGATCCCAAAAACGCGATGGCCTTGAACTATCTCGGCTACATGCTGGCCGACCGTGGCACGCGGCTGGAAGAGGCTCTGGGCTACATTCGCCGCGCTGTGGCGCTCGATCCGCAGAACGGCGCCTATCTCGATTCGCTTGGCTGGGCTTATTACAAGATGGGCAACTACGAGCTGGCGGAAGAAAACCTGCGGCGCGCGGTGGACCGCATGGGCGACGATCCCACGATCCACGAACATCTTGGCGAGCTGTATCTCAAGACGGGACGCCTGAAGCTGGCCGCGACTCACTGGGAGCGCTCGCTGGACGAATGGAACAAGACGATTCCTGCCGAGGTCGATGGCGAAAGCGTCGCCCGCGTACAGAAAGAGCTGGACATGGCGCGCGTTCGGCTGGCCAAGCAGAACTCCCAGAATCCTTCCAAGCCGTAGGGTTGGGGCGGGAATGACCGAGGGCGCTGCGGTTGCGGCGCCTTTTTCTGTACCTGACACGAAACGTCGCATTTGAGACAATCCCTGCATGGAACCGCTGGCCTACTTACTGCTCGCCGCTGGGGTCGCCGTTCTCCTCTATCTCTGGCTGTTCAGGGATCGACACCAGTGAATCTCGTACGGAGTGTCGCCCAAGCGACAACCCTTCACGCTATAATGCAGCCCACACATCATCCTCATGGCATTAGCTTCGGGAATCAAACTTGGCCCCTATGAAATCGTCGCACCTCTGGGCGCAGGAGGCATGGGCGAAGTGTATCGGGCGCGCGACACGCGCCTGGATCGCTCCGTCGCGATCAAGATCCTGCCCTCGCATCTGTCGAACGATTCTGAGGCCAAGCAGCGCTTCGACCGCGAAGCGCGCACCATCTCCTCGCTGAATCATCCCAACATCTGTACCCTGCACGACGTCGGACATCAGGACGGCACCGACTACCTGGTCATGGAGTTTCTGGACGGCCAGACTCTGGCTGATCGCCTGACCAAGGGTCCGCTGCCGGTCGAGCAGGTGTTGCGCTACGCAACCGACATCTGCGATGGCCTGGAGAAGGCGCATCGCAGCGGCGTGGTGCATCGCGATCTGAAGCCCGGCAATATCATGCTCACCAAAACCGGGGCCAAGCTGATGGACTTCGGTCTGGCGAAGGCATCGGTCGCCAGCACGACGCTTGCGTCCAACTTGACCGCTACGCTCAGCACGCCCCCAGGAAGCCATCCCCTCACCGCGCAAGGCACTGTGGTCGGAACGTTTCAGTACATGTCGCCCGAGCAGATTGAAGGCAAGCCGGCCGATGCGCGTTCCGACATCTTCGCGCTGGGCGCGGTCCTGTACGAGATGGTCACCGGCAAGCGCGCCTTCGAAGGCAAGACGCCGGCGAGTGCGATGGCCGCTGTGCTGGAGCGCGATCCGCCGCCGATCTCGTCGGTGCAACCGCTGGCGCCAATCGCGCTGGAGCGGCTGATCCGCATCTGCCTGGAGAAGGATCCCGACGAGCGCTGGCAGACGGCGCACGACGTCAAGCTGCAACTGCGGCAGATCATCGAAGGCGGATCGCAGGCGAGCGCAGCCGCTGTTCCGGTCATGCCGGCTCGTAAGCGCGTCGCAAAGCTGCCGTGGATCGTCGCCGCGGTGCTGGCTGTGATCTGCGCGGCGGCGTTGTTCCTGCTCTACCAGGCGAGCCAGAAGCAGCTGCCCACGTTGCGCGTCGAGATCAACCCGCCCGACAAACTGCAGTTCAACCTGTCGGGCGATCACGGTGGCCCAGCGATGATCTCGCCCGACGGCCGCTACATCGTCTTCTCCGCCTACGGCGCCAACGGCACGCAACTTTACGTGCGCGCGCTCGATTCCATCACACCGCAACCGCTCGCCGGAACCGAAGGCGCGACCTTCCCCTTCTGGTCGCCTGACAGCCGCTCCATCGCCTTCTTCACCGACGATAAGCTCAGGCGAATCGAGGTGAGCGGTGGAGTGCCGGTGACGATCTGCAACTCGATCCTGGGACGCGGTGGCAGTTGGAACCAGGACGGAACCATCGTGGCTGCACTGTCCTACGACGCCGGCATCTCGCGCGTGCCCGCCAACGGAGGCACTCCGACGCCGATTACCAAGCTCGAGGGCGGCACCTATTCTTCGCACCGCTGGCCCTCGTTTCTGCCTGACGGCAAGCACTTCCTTTATGTCGCCGTAAAGCACAATGCGCCGACCAGTCCCGATACCGCCGTGTTTCTCGCATCGTTGGACGGCAAAGAGAATCGGCTGCTGTTTCACACCCTGTCCAACGCGATCTACGCCTCCAGGCACTTGCTCTTCCAGCGCGAAAGCTCGCTGGTCGCGCAGCCCTTCGATCCGTCCAGCGGCAAGTTCTCCGGCGACCCGCAGCCGCTCAGCGGAAATGTGTATTTCGACTCCGGCCTGTGGCGCATGAGCGTGAGCGCGTCCAACGATGGCACCCTGGTCTACGCATCCGGCATGACTTCGGGAACCGAGATCCTGACCTGGTACGACCGCAGCGGGAAGAAGCTGGGCACCGTCGGCGAGCAGGGTGACTTCTACGATCTCGATCTCTCGCCTGACGAAACCAAGCTGGCTACCACCGAGTTGAACACCGCAATCTCAACCATCTGGGTGCACGACCTGGTAACCAATCTGAAGACGCGACTGACCTTCAGTGGCGGCGCACATCTCACCCCCTTCTGGTCTCCCGATGGAAAGCAGGTCGCATTCACCTCGAATCAGCAGTCCGCCATCGCGGTCAAGACCTTGGGCAGCAGCGAGCCGGAGCAAACGCTGATCTCCTCGCCCACACCCATCTTCCAGGCGATCTCCGATTGGTCGCACGACGGCCGTTACCTGCTGTACGACCAGGGGGCGGGAACCAGCACGGACGTATGGGTTTTGCCGCTGTCGGGCGACCGCAAACCATTTGCCTATGCCAGCGGCGGGTCGCGCGGAACCCTCTCGCCCGATGGGCACTGGGTCGCCTACGTCGGACACGAGTCTGGCCGGCCAGAGGTCTTCGTCGCGCCGTTTCCCTGGACCGGCGCGAAGTGGCAGGTATCCAACGGCGGCGGCACGGGACCGCGTTGGCGCGCCGACGGCAAAGAGCTCTATTACTTCGATCTCAATGGCATCGCCGCCGCTGAAGTCGACGGCTCCGGATCCTCATTTCAGGTCGGTAGCAGCAAGCTGCTTTTTCGCCTTCCGATGCGAGGCATCATTGCCCGCGAATACGCTCCCACCAAGGATGGCCAGAAGTTCATCGCCATCAGCCCCAGCGAAGGCAGCTCCCAGTCGCTGACCCTGGTGCAGAACTGGACCGCGGAGCTGAAGAAGTGAAGCCTTCCAAGAAGCAAGGTCTCGCCAAGGTAAAACCGCTAAAGCCGACCCTTTATGATTTGTCATCCGTGGGGGGAAGCTTCTGCCCTTTGTGACCTGTCATCCCGACGGAGGACTTCAGTCCGACCAAGGGATCTGCGGTTCTCCGCAGTGGCAAGGTCCGTCTCGCTTCCTTCAACATCCCAATACGACCCGCTCCGGCGGTACATCGGAAGCTGCTCCAAAAAAATTTTCGAGTATTGATTCCAAAGACTTTATACTAAAGTATTCAAAACAAGCGGCTTACACAGCAGGTTAACTTGCGTATTTTCAAGTACTTCACTTAACCCAGCCAAAGTATTGAAAATAAACAATTAGAAGTAAGTCGTTCTTGATCAATAGATTAGTAACGGATCAAGCGCAGCTGCAAGTCATCGATTGCTCGCTGGTCGTGGAAGAAACCAATCCTCATTCCCGGCCCCGCAGTGACACAACAAGGCCCTCCAAGGCATCCGCCAGCCTTGCCCAACAGACTTGTCAAAGAACATCGAGCGCTCCGCTCTCCGATGAGAGCAGGCGACTGGGCACTCAGCCCAACCTACCAGCCTATCCACAATCCGCTGCGAAACGAAATAGCTCACCGCATTTTTCCGAACGAAAGTAACCAAGTTCTCCCAATTCGGGAAAGTCTGCTACTCCACCTTCGTCTTCCCCACTACCAGCTTCTTCCGCAGGTCCTCGATGTAGTGGTCCGTCATCCCCGCGATGTAGTCGCACACCACGCGCACGGGCTTCTCGTTCTGCGTACGTTCCTGGTAGAACGACGGCATCGCCTCGGGATGCGCGATCAGATAATTGAAGACCTCCGTGATCACGCTCTCGGCCTTGCGCTTCTCGGGTTCCAGGGCTTTGACGTTGTAGAGCG
>JASHXK010000155.1 GCA_030043575.1 Terriglobales bacterium | reverse complement strand
CGACCTGTCCTCGATCTTCAGCCGGTTAAGTGCTGGGGCTGCACCGTCGATCCCCGCATCTACGACATCACCGTCCAGGACCTGATGCAGATGTCGGGCGGCTGGATTACCAGCCGGGATACCGTGAACGCGTGCGGCGTGATGACTCGTGGCAGCGGTGAATGGAGTGTCCAGCGCGCGCGGCAAGCTCTGCACATGCGCAACCCGCCGACTACCGCTGAGCTGATTCGCTTCGGCATCAGTCACCGACTCGACTTCACCCCCGGCACATGCTTCTCCTACGCGAATTTCAATTTCACCATCCTGGGACAGGTGATCCAACGCGTAACCGGCGAGCCTTACGAACTGTGGATGCTAGAGAACGTTCTGCACCCGACGGCGAGTGGGCTACAGATCAGGCTGAATGACTTCTACTGCGCCGCCGCTTCATCAGCCGGCGCAGCTTCTTCGTGAGAAACGGCAGCTACCGGTGGTTTGCCCTCTTTTGCTTCTTCCTCATTGGGTGGAGGGGGAACGAAGTACAGGATTCGCTGGCACGAATCGCAGGCGATGATTTCTTCGCCCTTCATCACATCCTGATAGACCTGCGGGCGTAGGATAACCCGGCAGACCGAGCACATCTGGTTGTCGGGCACGGCGGCGATCGCCGAACCACGCAGCTTCAACACGCGATCGTAATGCCGCAGCGCGTCGTCGCTGACGCCCGAGCGTAGGCCGTTACGCTGCGCAGTAAGCTCCGCCAGTTGCTTCTCGTCTTCCGCGGTCTGCTGCCGCGCGTGCTCTTTTTCCCTCTCGTTCTCTGCGGTGTCGGCTTTGAGTGTCGCCTCGGCCAGCTTCAGCGCCTCTTTGCGCGAGTCGGCGGCAACCATGATCTCCAGAACCTTGTCTTCCAGCCTGGCAATCTCCGCTTCCGCATGCTCGATTTCGCTCAGCAGTGCCTTGTATTCCTGATTGGTCTTGACCTTCAGAGACTGGTCGCGATACTTGCTGATCTTTTCCTGTTGGTCCTTGATATCGGATTCGTGCTTCCGGCGCGCCGTCTCGTCGGCTTTGAGCCCGGCCTGTGCCCCCTCGACTTTGGCCTTGGAACCGGCGAGTTTGGCTTCGATCTGCGCCACTTCCTTAGGCAAGGCTGCGATTTCACTTTGCAATGCGGCAATGCGCCCGTCGACCTGTTGCAGGTCAATCAGCTTGTGCAAATCGGCATTCATGGGGAATGTCTGGATTCTAGCACGCACGAATCGGTAGCCCGCAACCAGTACCCAGCAGTCAGTTGCCGGCAACCAGTCCGAAATGGGCAATTGACAAGTAACTGGCTACTGGCCACTGTGTACTGACAACTGTATTAAGGTTTTCCGCCTATTGAGCGGCTTTCACCCATAACCTTAGGATTGTTAGATGCCACTTGAAATTGCGCGACTTCTTCTTGGCCTTGTGATCGCGGCCTGCCATCGCCGCATCGCCGACTTTATCATCGAGCGCGAGCATTCACTGGTCGTGGCCTTTCGTCAGCGCGGTGTTCCTCTGCCCGCTGCTCTAAGCACCGAAGCCGCGCGTAATTTGTATTTCGGCATCGGCATCTTCATTGTGGTGGTGCAACTGCTCCGCCTCTATCAGATCGTGTACTAGCTTCCGGATTGCGCAGTTCTCGTCCGGCATTCGCGCCTCGTCGTACTGTAGAGGGTGCCATCCTGACCGTTCAGCCGGGGAGCCCCAACGTTGCTGCGCCGCCGGCTATCTCCGGGAATGAGTTGGAGCGTGTGATTCTGCACGCCATGGTGTCGATTAGATTAGGGCACGCTTGACGGTAGTTTCCAATGCCTGTCTCGCTGAGGCATACTCGTCTTCAGAGATTGATCCGCGTAATCTTTGGACTTCCAGCCGAAACAGGTCATTCTTCAGGCCGTCCAACCCTGCCGTTGGCCCTTGAGGTGGAACGGCGTCGCGGGACGAAAGCTCATGCACCGTCGCCCTTCGCATTTTGCTGACTCTACGTGCGACACCGGCACAGACAAGAAAGATGGCGAAGCCAATCGCTGGCCACAGCGGCGGCTCAGTTGTCGCTCCGGACTTCGCTTGTGCGTTTGTGTGCGTCAAAGCCGGCGCTCCGCCCTGTGCTGGTCCTTTTGAATCGGAGACGACAGCTGCTTGGGAGCGCGCTTGTTGATTTGCCGAATCGCGGAAATGCGGAAGCGCGCCCATTCCGGAAAGCTCAAACTGTGGTCCGTCGCCTTCCTGTAATTGCTTAATGCCTAGGACTTGATAATTGTTGTCGCCGCTGGCAAGCGTCTGGAAGCGGGACAACGAGGAGAACTGCATGGTCGATGGAACCATCACCACCAATTGCTGCAATGGATACGTGTGATGAGGTCGAAATGCAGCGTAGCCGTTGTAGGGCAGGTCATAGTTGAAGGCGAACTTGGTTGCTCCCGGACGCAAAGGAAAGTTAACCCAGTAGTGTCCCGGCTCGCCGGACACCGGCGCGGGAGAAATCATGGTGACTATCTTTTCCGGGCCCGCCGCCAGGACAGAATCAAGCTTGGCATTCGGCGGCACGTAGACCTCGAAGGTATGCCGACCGGACTGCGTCATCGGTGGGCTGGATGCATTCTCGACCTCGTACATATCGGAGACATGCAGCAGTTTGCCCTGGGTCCCAGCGCGAAGCATCTCGACCAGGACCTTCACCCCTGCCACCTCGGCTGCCACATCGAACACCGGAATCGACAGCGTATCGCCAAAGGAGACCGTGGTGTCGTAATTCACGTTCTGATGAACCACGCGCACGAGGTATGGTCCGTCGGGATCCGGCGCATTCAGCGCAAACTGCCCCTGCGCGTCAGTTTTGGCGCGTGCTTCCTCTAGCATTTTTGGATGCAGGCGAAACAGGATTACATCGTCGCCCACCGCAGGCTGGCTGCGGCTTTGATTACGAACCCAACCTGTGATGATGTTCGAGGCCAGCGCGGCAGGGACAAGATATAGAAGCAACGCCCCGGCCGAGAGCGCAAGCATGGTTGCCTTCCGATTCACGCGACGGTTCCTCATTCGACCACTCGGCTCGCTGCTTGTGACGCGGTTGGGCGCAGGGTTCGCCCAAACAGGATTCCCGTTTCCACCTCGACCGGCTTCCCGTCCTGCACGTAGGGCTTGAATTTCCATTGCTGCAGGGCATCAGTGATCGCCTTTGCCTGATCGGAGAAGGCGCTGAGAAAGTGAATGTGTTTTACCTTGCCTTGCTTATCGATCGTGATGCGAACCGGGACCGGGTTAAACCTGTGTTCGGTGAATACCGGCTCAACCCGGGTGATTACATTAGCGTCGCGTGCGTAATCCTTGATGCAGACCGGGACTGCGCCCCCTCCGGTTCCTGCTGTAGGACTCGCCCCGTCCGGCAACGTCATCCGGTTCAGGCCGAGCGTCAGAGTCTTCAAGAGGCTGGTGTCGCGACTGGTCAATACGATTTCGACTGCGTGACAACGAATCTCGGTGGCAAAAACATACCAGTGCAACTGGGCCACCGGGGACCAGTACGCGAAGAACGTGAACGGTCGGCCGGCGATCTTCGCTGATGTGGGTTCCATTTCCACTTTGTGGTCGGCCTGCAAGTTGTCCTTCGAATAGCTGACCAATTCAGCAGCGTTGCTGGCCGGCAATGGGGTGAAGAACAGGTCTTCTGCGGTGATCAGGATGGTTCCGCGGGCTGGCCCTTTGAAGGTATCTGCAGGGTTGAGTTGCACAAGCACGTAACGTCCTTGATCCGATGGGGGAGGGCCTTGGAATTTCTCCATCCAGTCAGCGGGGATCGGGTAGGTGACGCCGAAGTAGGAATTGCTGAAGACGTTATTGGCCACACTTCCGCCTTCGGGCACAGGAGTGGTGGAATCACTAGCGCTTGCCCACGCGCCTTTTACCAGAATCACTCCCTGGGGGACTTTGGTAGCGGGCTGCAAATTGCTGGAGAAGTCACCACCGCTCCTGGCGGTGCTTTGTCCCCAGACCTGCAACGATACCGCCACGGAGAGCAAGCAACACCAGAGTTGGGAGCGCATATGGTCCTCGCATTGCAGCAATGCGGTCAATCGGGAGTAAAAGCTCTGAATCTTCTGCTGTTGCAAAAGCTGGCGAGAAGCGTTGGCATCCCGCCAGTCGTGCGTCCAACCACTACAGCGAACGCAGGAAGTCCAGAACATCCTGCTTCTGGGTAGTGCTCAGATTTTCGAAGTTCTGCTCGACAGTACTGGCCTCGCTGCCGTGGCTGGCGTGATCGGCGATCGCGGTATTCAGATTCGTAGTGCGGCCGTCGTGCATCAGGAAGATTCGCTGCCCCAGACCCCACAGAGGAGCAGTGCGAAACTGGTCGCCGCCGGCAGTTCCCTGCGAGACGTTGTCCGCCAGACCGGTGCCCATGTGATGGATCTCAATATCCGAGAAGGCCGGTACCGGGGCGCTGCTCAGCGCCGGAACAAAGTTCGACACCTGCGTCGTTCCCGGCGATGGATTGTGACAGGTCGCGCAACCGATCGAACTGAACAGCTGCCCGCCAGTCTGGATGTTTTGCGCGGGAACCTGCTGTCCATTCAGGACAACCCCGCCGGTTGGCGGCGGAGCCAGGAACCGCATAAAGTTGGCAAAGGCTGAAACGTCGTCAAGAACTGCCGCGTTCGGGGTCGAGGTCGGATTGGACGTATCTTCCGGATAGCCGGTTCCGGAGAGGTTCAGGCAGTTTGCCGGCAA
>JASHXK010000154.1 GCA_030043575.1 Terriglobales bacterium | reverse complement strand
CTTTGCCCCCACCTTGTAGGATCTTTGCGCGCTTCTGGCGTAAGTCTTCGATGCGGACATCCGTGGCGCCTGGAGCCGGCGCGACTGCCTCCGTTGACATAAACACTCCTCCCGCTTCACACCTGGTGACCTTGGCGAGCCGTAAAACGGAATCGCTCGCTGGCAATCACTACATGTGATAGCCACCATTCACATTGAGCTCTTGACCTGTGATGTAATCGCCTTCCGCGGCAAGAAAAGCGGCTGCTTTGGCAATTTCTTCTGGACTTGCAAAACGCCCCAGCGGAATCTTGGACTTGATCTGCGCAGCGATCTCTTCCGGAATCGCGTCCACCATCTCGGTCGAGGTAAATCCGGGAGCGATAGCATTGGCGGTGACATTGAACTTTGCCATCTCCAGCGCGAGCGTCTTGGTGAAGGCAATGATGCCGCCCTTGCTGGCTGAGTAATTTGCCTGCCCGAATGCTCCCATCTGTCCGACGACCGAGCTGATATTGATGATCCGTCCGAAGCGCTGGTTGATCATGGCCGGCACCGCAGCACTGGTGCAATAAAACGTACCGTTCAGATTGACGTTGATCACCGCAGCCCAATCGTCGTCGGTCATTTTGCGCATACTGCGGTCGCGAGTGATTCCGGCATTGTTGACCAGAATGTCGAGCCGCTGCCACTTGTCGAGCACTTCCTTGACAATGCGAGCGGCCTCACCCTTCTTGGCCACATCGCCCTGAACCAGGAGACACTCCACGCCCAGCTGGCGAATCTCGTCGGCGGCGGTTTCCGCCTGCTTGCTATCGGAGCGGAAGTTGAGCGCGATGTTTGCTCCGCAGTGCGCCAACTCGACGGCGATGGCGCGCCCGATTCCCCGGGATGCACCTGTCACCAGCGCTACCCTGCCAGTCAGGCTTCCTCGCCGATTTCCATGACCGTTGCCATTTGTATTCACGTTTACCATCACAGAACTCCTGTCTTCGGAAGTGACACTGAGAACTGCAGGATCGACCCGCATGACCACGTATCCGCCGACCGCTCCAGCTCCAAAGCCGGGCGCGAACACCAGCATTGGACGATCGATTCTTCCCTCTGCCACAGCGTCATGGACAGCAAGAAGAATGCTCGCCGATGAGGTATTGCCGACATGTTCAATGTTGAAGAAGATTCGATCCCCCGATATGCCCGCGGCTTCCGAAAGATCGAGTACCATTTTCTTGTTCGCCTGGTGGGGGACCACCAGGTCGATGGCATCGATCAGGCTGCCGCCGCTGCCGTTCGTGCCCGGAAGTTGAGACAATTCGGCGGTCATTTGTTTCAGGTAACGGGTGACTAGCGCTTTCACCTCCGGCCCATAGACGGTAATGTTGTTGTCAAATTCCGGGTTGGGCCAAATGATGGAATTCACTTCCGACCACGGTCCGCTGGCGTAGGTTTGGAAAACCTCAATGTCCGATCCTGCTCCTTCGGGAGCCGGGCCGATGATCATGGCTGCCGCACCATCGCCGAAGATCATGCGCGAGGTGCGCACGGTCCCGATTTTGTCGGAGAACTTCTCGGCACACACCAACAGAACGGGCCGCTTAATCTCCTGCAAAAGACGGATCGTCTCGGCGATTCCGTACGGCATGCCCGCGCAGGCGGCCACGATGTCGCAGGAATTGTGGGTTTGCAGCAGGCCAAGTTCCCCCGAGAGCCAGGTGGCTACTGAGGGGATCAATTTCGTGCTCGTGCAGCTGCAAAACAGGACAGCTCCGATCTCGGCTGGAGTTCGGCCCGATTTCAACAATGCCCGGGTGGCCGTGATCAGGGCCATCTCCTCCAGAGGCAACTCGGTGTAGCATCTTTCCTCGATCCCGGTCTTCTCGCTGATCTCCGCGGCCGTCATGCGCGACCAGCTGTAGGCATGGTTGCGAATCAGGTCATCATTGCTGCACGTGACCTCGCCTTCATAGGTGGCGATACCTTCAATGCGCGGCAAGACCGCGAACTGTCGGCTAACCTGCACGGGAGGGTAGGGCTCGATAGGCTCGCTCAAGGCGAGAGTCTCCATACCCAGCGGACGGCGAGGCTGCTCACGAACTCTGGGCCCCCAAGTTTCATCTTTCTTCACTCGCTGTACGAACTGAAAAACATCCGGTGTGCGCGGGTAAAAGGCCACGACATAATCGTCGTCCTTCAGCTTCCCAATCTCGGTCTGCGTACTTGCGGCCGTATTCCAGGGATATTGGTTGCGCAGAATCATGCACTGCCGCATCAAGGCTTCGAGTTCGGGAACAGAATGGATGGTGTCGACGACATCGTCGTAGCTAAAGCACGGATAGTCGGGATCGTAGCTCAGCAGATGACGAGTGCGATTGGCGGGATTGGCCATTGCCTCCGCGACGGTGGGACGTATGGGCCGCAGCTCGCCGCCGGAGCTCAGCTTGTTGCGCTGCACGTGCAGGAGCAGCTGGAAGCAGTTGTCCTCCCATTCTTCATCCCACAGCGAGGGCAGCGCCCGATATCCAGTCTCCAGCGCATCAACTACACCTGACGCATCTCTCGACTTGTATACCGGCAGGAAGATATCGTCGCGTTGCTTGGGAAGATCCCCCCAGCGGATGGGCCGCTTCTCGTACATGGTCAGCGTGTAACGGTTGACCCAGAAGCGGTTCAGAACCAAATCACGGCAAAGTTCATAGCGGCTCTTGTATTCGCCGGCCTGCAGGCGCTCCAGGATTTCTCCGTCCGTCGGAGCCTTTTCCCCGAAATCGCGCCGAATCACGGCGGCAAATTGCTTCAGTGTTTTGAAGACGGAGAAATCCAGTTCAGGAAAGAAATTTCCCGGAAAGACGATTCGTCCGTGCGAATTAATAACAAACGGCTTTAACGACATAGACAACCTCGACCGATTGTGAGTCACACAACCGTAAGTGGCATGATTTGGTGCCTGAAAAGACTGCCTGGATGACCCGGGGGCCCGATGACTCTTAGTCTACTTTTGGGTCGCACACGAACCTGTGATGCGGGACGCCAAGTCCAGTGATATGCGTCACAGAAGCGCGAAAGCCTGGCCCAACGCTAGCTTGGCGCGCTTGCCTCCAGATGAAGCGGTCAACACCCTGCGGCTGACGGCCTCCGTGTTCGATCCAACGCGTTAGAGGTCTTTTGGTTTGGTTTTCTGCGCACAGGAGTGCTGCTCTTCCTTAGCCTTCAGTTCAGATTCGTGACTGGATTCGGCAACCGTGGAGAAGCAGTAGTTGCAGCTGGAAATGATGACTTCCTCTTTCTCGAAGAAGCGCCGGGTATAAGGATAAGGAAGGGCGGTGGTCATAACGAGACTCCTAATAAGAAGAAATGGAAGTATGAAGTGAATCGGGATCCAAGACAGATTCATCGATCACGTACAAATGCGATCGCAATTACAGAAAACTATGTATGTTGATTAGACGTCGGAACCGAAGAGAAGGATGTTGAATTTCCGTTGAATAAAGCCGCGAGAGACTTAAGGTCTAGCCCCTAGCCTGATCGTCAAAAAATACTGACGACAGGCATGCTCAGCCTATTCCGAGCGAGCTGCGAGCCAGCCGTTGATGTGCGGCCAGGTAAATTTGCTGGCACCGCTTCCGGCCATGATCCCGATATGTCCGCCGGCAACGCGGAATAATTCTTTGTCTGCGCTGCTGACCTTCGACATGATGGATTCGGACTGGCATGACGGCGTGATGTGGTCTCCCTCAGCGATCACCGTCAGCAGATTGGCGCGAATTCGACTGAGATCGACCCGTTGCCCGCGGATTTCCAATTCACCCTTCATCAGCCGGTCGTTGCGATAAAGGTCGACAATCAGCTGGCGGAATGCGCCTCCGGCGAGCGGCACATTGTCGGTCACCCAGGTGTTCATTGCGTGCCAGGCTTCAACCACACGCGGATCGTCAAGGTTGTCCCAGAGCTTGAGATAGTTGGTGATGTAGTTCTCCACCGGCTTGAGCGCCTTGGCGCCATAGTCGATCATCTCGCCTGGCATGTTGCCGAACGCTCCCAGCACCTTATCGATATCGAAGTAGCGCTCATCAACCCAGCGTGCGAAGGTAAGCCCCTGTTTGTTGGAGAAGTCCAGCGGCGCCGTCAGCAGGATCAGATTGCGCAGACCATCGTCGGGGCGCAGCGCTGAGTAGATGGAAGTGAGGATCGCCCCAATACACCACCCCAGCAAGCTGAACTCTTCCGAGCCTGAGATCGCTTTCATCTTGCGGATGGCTCGCGGCATGTACTCTAGCGTGTAGTCGTCGAACTTGAGATTCTTGTCTTCCGGTCCCGGAGCACCCCAGTCCAGCAGGTAAACATCGTAGCCCTGCTTCACCATGTACTCGACAAAGCTGTGTCCCGGCCGCAGATCGAGGATGTAAGGGCGATTCATCAGGGCGAAAACCAGCAACAGCGGCACCGGATGGCGCTTTTCTGCAGGAAGAACAGGACTGTAACGGTAGAGCTTGGCTTTGTTGAGCGCCCAGACCAGCTCTTTGGGAGTTTGGGCGATGGCCGCCTTGGTGGTCATTACCTTGTTAAGCGTTTTCAGCCGATTGGCCGCGTGGGTAAACGGGTCGGTCATTACCGCCGCCTCTGGCATCCTATTTCTTCCTCCTCGCGGCCGGATTCGTGCGGCTGGCCTTCCTGGCTTGCTGTGGCGCCTTTCTTGCGGCTGCTAAGCCGGCCTCGCCGTGCGGCTTTGCCGGAGCAATCGCTTTCACAATGGAATCCATCTTTGCGTCGAGATCGTCAAGCCTCATCTCGATGTTGGTCATGCGCTCGGCGATGGAGACCACATCGGCGCGGGTCGGCATAGCCAACTGCTCCAAGGTCTTGAGCATGGCCTTTTCCACGGCTTCGCGAAACGGCGCCGAGACGGTCAGATAGCTATCGAGCATCGCACCCGTAGCCTGAGCGTAAGCCTCGGTATTGACCATCTCGACCATCGACTTCGCCCATGCGTCGAGATAGGCATCCCGCATTCCGCGCCACGGCTCCATCGGATCAAAGGGCTTGCTGTTGTTTGCTGATTCGTCAGCCATCCATCCCTCTTTGCTACGACGATACACCCAGAGACAGTCGCGAGGATACTGGCGCGCCGATGGCGGCCGGTTCGCGACTGTCTTGCCTCGAAGTCAATGCGATTATGCTACGAACGGCTTGGTGGCGGCATCGAGTACCGACTTCTGGGCCTCAATCAGAGTGTTCGCGCCGCGCTCATAGGAATCGACGATGATCGAAGCAGGGCTGCCAAGCTGCTTCTTCGTCGCTTCGCAGAACGACTTGTTCTGAGCGCCGGCGAATTCCAGGACCTTCTTCTGCGCTTCGACCGAACGCGCAACCGTGGTCTGGAACGCAGCGGTGGCCGTCTCGGCAATACTGGTGTAGGCATCGGAACGCTGCCGGGCGATCTTGGCAACCGCTTCCGTCTGCTCGACGGCGAGGTCAATAGCAGCCTTCTGCGTATCGACGCAGGTTTGAACTGCTTGACCTGCCAGATCGAGGAAAAAGGCAGGAGGATTCACCGGAAAATAGGTAAAGGCCTTCTTCCACGCACCGATCCATTCATTGGTCTGCTCGGCAACCAGGTCCAGAGAGTTCTTCTGCAGTTCGGCAACTGCGGTGACGCTGTTCAGGTACAGCGGAGTGAAGACGTCCGTGATTTCAGCCGTCACGGCCGCGCCATTGGCCTTCTTGCTTGACTTCGAGGTAGTAGGCATGATTTGCTCCTTGATGACGTTTTAGATGTTCATGTTGCGTTTAATGCTGCACTGCAACATAAGTCTATTCTGACTTTTCCTGCCGGGCGTGTCAAGGCAAAAAATGAAAGCGAAAGCTCCCCAGCCGCTGATCATCAAGAAATACGAAAACCGGCGCCTGTATAACACGCTGACCAGCCAGTACATAAACCAGGAGCAGGTCGCGCAGTTGGTACGCGATGGCTACGACGTTCGTGTGATCGACGCCGCCAGTGGCGAAGACATTACCCGCCTGATCCTGGCGCAGATCGTGCTCGACGACGCCAAGACGCCCGAGTCAGTATTTCCGCTCGATGTCCTGCGGCAGATGATCGTGGCTTCTGGCAA
Source organism: Terriglobales bacterium (assembly GCA_030043575.1). Classification (GTDB taxonomy): domain Bacteria; phylum Acidobacteriota; class Terriglobia; order Terriglobales; family Acidobacteriaceae; genus Bog-257. The sequence goes on along the minus strand of JASHXK010000154.1, from coordinate 7,930 downwards.
GGCTACGCAGGACAATGCCCTGCGATATATGAAAGCGATGATGCAGATGTATCAGAGCGCTTACCGGGCCATGCCGTCGCCGCTGAACCCGTTCGAGTTCATATCGGGCGCCTGGGGACAGGACAAGAAGGATCAAGCCGCGCCCGCAAGCGTTCAGTCCGGCGACACAAGTTCCGCTGGCGCAGCGTCCAGCGGCCAGAGCTCAGAGGTGGAAGAACTGCGGCGCCGGGTTGAGGAACTGGAAGCCGCGTTATCGCATCGCCAGCGCGGGACAAAGGCGCGCTCAACAAAGGCTCGCCGCAAGTCTTGACGCACTGCGGCAGAGCCACTACCCTGTATGACGGTACCGCGAAAGGATAATTCGGTCCGGCCAGTACGAACCGCCTCGAACCCTTACCGCCAGCGCCCCACAACCAAGATGATCAGGAGCCGCGATGTCTCACCCGCAGCAAGCCGTGAGCAGCGAAAGTGCCGCGCCAGCGAACAACACCGTTACACAAACCAGCCCCCGGCATTCGGTGGAAACAACGTCTGACGTCCCGCACGCTCGCGAAGCACGAAAATCTGTGCCTGAGAGTGGCCTCCGCGGCAAGGTTATCGTCATCACTGGCGCTGGTGCCGGCATTGGCCGCGCAACCGCCATGCGCTTCGCGGAAGAAGGGGCATTCATCGCCGCGTGGGACGTTTCCCCAAAAGCCGGACCGCAGCTGGAGTCGGCAATCAAGTGGGCGGGCGGCGACGGCTGCTTTCAAGCGGTGAACGTCACCAGCGCCGAGGAAGTGGAATCGGCAACGCAAGCGGTGCTCGAGCGGTGGAAGCGGATCGACGTCCTCATCAACAACGCCGGCATTGTGCGCGACGCTCAACTGGTGAAGTGGAATGGCTCCGGCCCCGAGTCCACCATGTCCGAAGAGATGTGGGATTCGGTCATCAACGTCAATCTGAAGGGCATTTTCCTCACGACGCGTGCCGTGGTGCCGCACATGATCAGAATTGGCGGAGGCGTGATTCTGTCGGCGGCATCGGTGGTTGGACTGCTTGGCAATTTTGGACAGACGAATTATGTAGCGTCGAAGGCCGGTGTGATTGGCATGACGCGCACCTGGGCGCGCGAACTGGGGCGGTACAAGATCCGCGTCAACGCCGTAGCCCCGGGCTTTATTGCCACCGATATGGTAAAGGCTATGCCGGAAAAGGTTCTGCAGGCAATGATTGCGCGCACGCCGCTGGGACGGGCGGGCACGCCGGAAGACGTAGCCAACGCCTACGCCTGGCTGGCTTCCGATCAGGCTAGTTTTATTCATGGAGCGGTGATTTCTGTCGATGGAGGCGTGGTAATCGGCACCTAGCGGAGACTCACCGGCCCTCCAGCTCGCTCAGCAGCCGGCTCATCCAAGGCGAGTGCATCCCCATTTTCGGTTATTGAAGCTTTTCGTATTCGGCCGCAGCTTCTTTGTAGACTGGAATGCCGGGATCGGCGTCCTTCCAGAGAGTGAGGAAGTCTTTGTAGGCGGCGAGGGCGCGAACCCGTGCGGCATCGGCGTCGGCACCGGTGGAGTTCTTTGCCTGCAAGGCATTCGCTCGAGCTACACCCAGCCTCGCGAGCGCGCCTGTCCAGCAGTTCCAGACAACACCGTTGTGATCGAGAATCTTCTGGAACTCGGCCGAGGCGGCGGTTGCGCTTCCGGAAGCGAGAAATGCCTGTCCGCGAATGTAGGTCCATGGCAGACAAGAGAGGTTGGCCAGGAAGCCGATCTGCCCATACTCAATGGGCGGCGAGGATTTTTGAAGAATGCCTTCTACACCTGACGTGTTCTTATGGTCGAGCGCGAGCTGTGCTTCAACGGCCGGAAGCCATAGCGCCTGCAGCTGGGTATCAAGCGGATAGTTCTTATTGAGCTCCTGGGTCAAAGATTGCGATCGCGGCGTGTCGCCTGCCATCGCGTAGGCTAGCGCAGCCAGAACTTGCACGTCCTGCCGGTCGGAACTCAATTTGAGTCCTGCCGCCGCATCGCGCTTTGCCTCTTCGAGATTTCCGAAAGCGGCCTCGCGCAGAGCGGCATTCTCTTGCCAGGTGGCGGCATTCTCCTTGCTGTCTGCCTGAATGGCCGAGCTGACTGCGCGCGTAGTCAGATCGCGAGCTTTGTTCTGATGACCGCCGTAGGCCTCGGTGTCCGATGCCAACGACAGTCCGAAGTGTGCGACATCCGGTTTGCCGGCGAACCACTGCTGCTGCCGAACCATTCCCGCCGCATCGCCCTTGAGAAAAGCTAAAGCATACGAAGCATTGTGAAATACGAGATTCTCCCACTTTCTTGCTCGTGCCTCCTGAATGACTCGGCCGGCCTCGTCAAAACGGTGTAGAGCCATATAGTCGTTAGTCAGATTGGAAAAAACTGCGAAGCGATCAGGAACGAGCTTCTGCGACTGGCGCAGCACCTCGATGGCTTCGTCGTATCTTCCTTCTGCGGCGTAAATATTCGCGAGATCAATGACCACAACATCTCGCGGATAGCTCTGAAGCACTTGCTCGTAAGTGCGCGCCGCCTTGTCCAGTTCTCCCGTAACATTCTGGTAATAGCGGCCGCTGATCACCAGCTTTTCGCGTTCGCTGGCGTGGTCGCGCAACTCAAACGCCTTGGTGTAATACTCAGCAGCGCGCCCCATCTCGGAGAGGCTTTCGTAAGCGTTGCCGATTGCGGCATAGGCGCGAGCAAAATTGGGATCGAGTGCAATCGCACGCTGGAAATAAACCACAGCTGCCTCCGGACCTTGCTCGCGGCCAGCTTTACCAGCCTGGCTGTAGGCCTGCAGGGCCTCTAGCGACTGCGTCGTGACCTCCGCCACCGGAGCATCGAATCGTTGCACCGTTGCCAGTGATTCCCCGAGCTGGCTGCGCAGGTTCGCAGCGGCTTTGCCCAGCGCGTTCAGGACCTTCTCTTTGCGCTCCGCCGTCACCTGCTGCTGGCCCAACGTCCCGCCAGTCTGACAATCCACAGCTTTCAACGCCAGAACGTAGTCCGTGCCCAAGTTGGTAATGGAACCCGCAACATAGGCTTTGCTTCCGGTGCGCAAGCAAACCTCACGCGCAAGGTCGGCCGTAAGCTTTGTATTTGCCGGCTTGGTCATGAGTTTCAGGGTCTTCGCGACCCTACTTTCAGGCAGCACATTCAGAAATGGCGACTGGTCCAGTGCGAGGGTGAGACCGGTCTTCAGCGTGTCGTTGAAGACCGGGTCGCCCGTGCCGTTGGAGAAGTCCCCGACGATGATGCTGTCCTTCTCCGACAAGGCCGCCACGGAGTGATGACCTCTGATCAGTACCACGACAACAACTGCAGCCAGCACGGCCATGCCGGCGAAGATGATCCAGGGAACTTTGGATCTCGAGGGGTGAACCGGCGAAGGCTGTAGTGGAGGAAGAGCTTCCATTCTGGCGGGCAGCGGCTGGGCAACCGCTTCTTTTGCCACAACCTCAACCGCAGCCACGAAGCGGTAGCCAACCCGAGGCACGGTTTCGATGTATTGGGGAGACTCCGCCGTGTCACATAGTGCCTGGCGAAGCTTGTTGACCGCTGTTGTCAGATTCTTATCGAAATCGACAAAGACATCATTCGGCCATAGCGCCTGGCGAAGCTCTTCGCGAAGCACCGTCTCGCCGGGTCGCTTGACGAGAAGTGCAAGGACCGCCAGCGGTCTGCCCTGGATCTTGCGGCGCGTTCCGAACTTCCGCAGTTCGCCGTGACGAAAGTCGGCTTCGTAAGGCCCGAAGCGAACGGTCTGCTGCTCTTCTTCGGTGATCACGCCACCCAACCTGGCAGAAAATTGCGGTCAAGTCTAGCAGGGCGCGTCCCTTCTCACAAGTGATTGCCTCTGTAACAAACGCCAATTCAGCATGATAGCCGGTGATATTTAATTTATCTCCAGTTTGTTGACACTTCGAAGCAAACCGGCAAAATGCTCAGCGAAGTTCAGGGTCTTTTCGAAATCCTGCAAAGTTTGAGGAGCTGCCGCCATGTCACTTCGCACGTTGGTTCGCACCGCACTCTGCGTCATCCTCCTGTCTTTGGTAGCCTTCGCTCAGTCGGCGCCGGTCGTCGGAGATACGTTCGACAATAGCAGCAACCACAACCAGACCAATGGTTCGCAGTCTACGTTGGCGGTTATGTCGATCTCGAACAGCTACCTCCAGTTCAGCCTCGCCGGGCTGCCGATCGGCGCCAGCGTGAACAAGGCCACTCTGGTCCTGTACGTTGACACGGTTCAGACCGCAGGCAGTTTCGACGTTTATCAGATCAACAGCAGTTGGAGTGAGAGCACGCTGGACTGGAGCAACGCTCCTCCACTCGGCGCTTCCGCGACCGGTGGGCACCCTATCAGCATCACGTCGGCAAGTCTCGATCAGTTCCTGGTGATCGATATAACGCCACTGGTACAGGCATGGGTGAACGGTAGCATCGCCAACCATGGTGTCGCGCTGTCGCTGACGACCTCGGCCGGCTCATTCTCGTTCGACAGCAAGGAGAATCAGCTGACCAGCCATCCGGCGGAGATTGATATTGTGCTCAACGGTCCCGCCGGTCCCCAGGGGCCCGAAGGTCCTGCTGGCCCCACTGGTCCGCAAGGTCCCGCCGGGGCTACCGGAGCTAGTGGTCCAGCCGGACCGCAGGGCGCCACTGGAGCTACTGGTGCCACGGGTGCGCAAGGACCTGTCGGGGCCACCGGCGCACAGGGCCCAACCGGACCGCAGGGCGCCACTGGAGCTACCGGTCCTGCCGGTATCTACAACCTCGGCACCTGGGTTTCCACAACCATGTATCAGATCGATGACTCGGTCAGCTATGCAGGGGCGTCATGGATCGCGCTTAGTGCGAACGTGAACTCGCCCCCAAGTGAGACGAATCCGGCATGGCAGTTACTGGCCGCGAAGGGGATGAATAATCTGGGCAGTTGGAATCCGGAGATCCAGTACAACCCTGACGATGCAGTCACCAGCGGCGGCTCCTACTGGATTGCATTGGCGGCGAACGTCGACTCGGAGCCGTCGATCACCAACCCGAACTGGCAACTGGTTGCCTCCATCGGCAACACGGGACCGGCGGGTCCGCAAGGTCCGGCAGGACCGGCAGGTCAAACTGGTTCTCAGGGTCCGGCAGGACCGTCCGGCCCTGCCGGTGCGCAAGGACCGCCCGGTGCAACCGGCCAAGGCTTCAACTTCAGACAAGCCTGGAACAGTTCGACGCAGTACAACCCTTACGACGTCGTCACATACAACAACTCGACCTATGTCGCAATCGTGGCCAATCAAGGCGCTGAACCTGACAACAATCCGTCGGATTGGAGCGTGATGGCCGCTCAGGGCGCGGCTGGTCCGGCCGGGTCGCAAGGGCCAGCGGGTGCGCAAGGCCCATCAGGACCGCAAGGCCCTCAAGGTCCGATCGGTCCTCAAGGTCCGCAAGGGCCTCCGGGGACGGTGACGCTGGCGTCCATCTGCGCCGCGTTGGAGACCGGAACCATCAGTGGTCAGACGCTACAGTTGCTGGGATGCACCGTCACCGCGTGGCCAGTTGGCGGTACCGTGAGCGGGTTGAACGGCGGCACGCTGGGCCTGTCGATCAACGTCAATGGCGTCTCGCCACTCTCCATCACGACCAACGGTGCTTTCAGCTTCGGCAACATCACGGCCGGAACGAACTACACCATCTCGATAAGCTCGCAGCCGGCCGGGCAAACCTGTTCGATTAGCGGAGCGAGCGGCACCTCCGGCCCGAGCAGCGCCAACGCGACTAGCGTATCGTGCGCGAGCACACCACCGACCAACTACACTCTAACCTTCGCGAATCCCACCGCGATCACGTTCGATGGAACCAACCTGTGGGTTCCGGCAGCCGGCTCCCCCGATCTTTACAAGCTCTCCAACATGGGAGTGGATCTCGGAGGATTCGAAGTGGGCAGTGCTGAACCGACGGCGATCGCTTTCGACGGAACCAATACCTGGACTTGCTTCTTCGACAACAATACCGTCGTCAAAGTGAGTCCGACAGGCGCCGTCCTGGGTACCTTCTCGGTGGGACCCCAACCGGAGTGGGTGACGTTTGACGGCACGAATCTCTGGGTGTCGAACTATGGCAACCAGACGGTGACGAAGCTTTCAACGTCGGGCGTCGTATTGGGTACGTTTGCGGTGGGAACGTCTGGCGTGCAAAGCGTCTTCGATGGAACCAACCTGTGGATCGTGAATCCGTCCGGTGCGACGGAAATGTCTCCCACCGGGGTGATCCTTGGTTCGCTCAACCTCGGCGTTCCGACGAACTCCATCACCTTTGACGGAACCAACATCTGGGTCGCCGGCGGGGGCGGAGTAGTGAACAAGATATCGCCGGCCCGCCAAGTCGTGGGGACCTACACCGTCCCATTCAACTTCACCTATATGACGTTCGATGGCGTCAACGTATGGGGTGCATCGGCCGGTAACAGCTCCGCCGCCGACGTGAGCCTCAGTGGCGCGATTCTCAACACCTATACGCTGGGAGGAAGTCCAACCGGGATGCTCTTCGACGGCCATAACATCTGGACCACGAACGCGGGCAGCCCCGGAACGCTCACCGAGATTTTCGTGAGGTAGATTCGGGCAACGAAATTGCGGCAACTCCAGCAAACGCCCCAAGTCAACCAGCCTGGGGCTTCTTTTCGTACCAGCAAGTCTCAGGTTTCGATGCCGCTGGAGCTGCGTCGAGGCAGTAGTAACGATTTGATGGACGGCGTCTGCGGCGAGTGTGGAGATGGACTGGCGACCTAAACGCAAAACGGTCGCGCTGGCCTCAGTTCACAAGATTATCGCGATGATGGCAAACCGAAGCGCTCGGCGAGGGTTCGATCCCCATCTCCCGCTCCAATCGCCAAAGCTCTATTAGGGTTCGTCGTCGAGCTGCTGCAGTTTCCCCTCCGCACTGGCCTTGATCCCGTCTTTGCGCTGCTGATCGTCGGTAGTGTCAGACGGCAGCAGCGCCAGCGCCTTATTGGAGTTCTGCCGTGCCAGTTCTCCCTGCCCATCAGCTAAATACACATCGCCCAGGCTGTCATAAACGTTGGGCGAGTTCGGATAGGCCATAGCATTCAGCTTCAAGATCTCGATTGCGCCTTTCACATCCCCCGCCTGCATGTGCTCGTATCCCATCAGGTTGACCAACGCCTCGTCGAACAGCGTGGCCTTGGGATCGTGCTGACGGGCTTGCTCCAGCTGGGCTTGAATCTTGGCCGCGCCGCCCGGCTGATCGATCGTGTTCACCAGAGAAACTTGCGGTGGCAGCGTGACAGCCTCGTTTGTGGCCGGAGCCTGACCCGGCGTTTTGATCAGCGTCGTTACGTACCAATCGGTGATCGCCTGCATAAGCTCCGGATGCGCGTGGAAAATGTCGGCGCCATGTCCACCATTGGGATAGTGCACCAGCTTCTTGCCGGGATTGGCGGTCAGGCTGTAGAGCCACTCAATCGCAAATATCGACACAGGGTAAGGGTCGTCGGCGGCGTAGGCAAAGAAGACTGGACCTGTCTTTTCGCGCCTCAGGTACTGACGTCCGTCGTAATTCGTGTTACCCGACAGCAGCACCAGGGAGCGCACCTCCGGATGCCGAATTACGGTCTGCATCGCATTGTTGACTCCACAACTGGCGCCTCCCAGGCCGATGGCATCACGCTCAACGCCCGGCTGCGACGCCAGGTATTCGTAGGCGACATCGATGTCGCTCGGCCACTTCGCTACCAAATCCGCCTGTTGCTGCGGTGTGGCTTTGTCATGAGGCACGCCCGCACTTTCGCCGAAGCCTCGATAATCGAGCGTGAGGACGTTGATACCCGCTGCGCTGAGCTGCTGCGCCAGTCCGTCCCAAACCCTGCGATCGCGATTGCACTGATGCAGCAACAGAACGCCGGG
>JASHXK010000153.1 GCA_030043575.1 Terriglobales bacterium | reverse complement strand
AGGAAGAGCAAAATGTGTTCGAAGTGTACGCCGGGCGAAACCGGGCCGCGATCATAGGTTGCACTTTTCGCCTCAGGGCGCGTGTTGCCACGCAACGTCACATAGACGTTGGGACTAACCGCTTGGGTGACGCGAGGCTGAGCACTGGCAGCGTACGAAACCAGACTGGCCGCTGTGATAAATGTCAGCACGAGAGCGCACCACAGGGCAACGGATTTCCTTGTCATATAAACTCCACCTTCCGCACCTCGTTCACGAGGTGTGAGCTTTCAAGTGTAGGATTTGGATCCCAGGGGAATTGCAGCCACGGATAAGGTGTAGCGGCCCGAAAGGTTCCGCAGACTACAGTCCAACAGGTGTCGGACAGCGGAGAAACGAAGTGGCGCTGCCCGGAGGGTTCGCGCAATGTATACCGCTGATTGCTGCGCGTGCAAATGAAACCGTGACGCGTATCAGATGGCCATAGGAATCAGCGCGGAAACCGGCCCACACAGGAGAACAGTTAACGCTGCCTCCTATTCCCGGTTGCTGGCCACGCTTATCGTCGCGCACCCGTTTGTGTGAAGCGACGGCAGAATACGGTACTCTCGAAATCCCCTGTAGTCAAATACAACTTTCGTTGTAAGCGCAATTTTCGGTAGTGTCCTAAATTAGGGCACTACCCAATTTTCTTTCCCAAAGTGACACAAAAAGGCGCGGACCGAAGTCCGCGCCTGTGTCGTGCGGTTAAGCGCCCCTAGCGCCGTTTAGCGCTGCTGGTGGTGAGTTGCTGGTGTTGTGGCCCACGGAATCGGCCTGGTGCCGACGTGTAGGTGTACTGGTTGTAGTACCACTGACCGTTGAGCTCAGTCCACAGCGTGACGTAGATTTGCTCGCCGTTGGCGGGCAAATCATTCACAGTGGCCATCAGGGTGCCGCTGCTCAGCGGGCCTGACTGGTAGATATCGTTGCCACCCTGGGTGTCCCCAACATCCAACCAGTAATTCTGAGCGTTCGTTCCGGCGCTCCACATGAAGGTCGCCGAGGTGCCGTCGATTGTGCTGCCCGGAGTCGGCGATTGCATGACCGCCAGCGATCCGCCGCCGGCCGCGGTGTAGGTGTACTCGTTGTATAGCCAGGAGCCGTTTACATCCGAGAACAAGGTGACGTACAGCGTCTGGCCATTGGTCGGAAGATTGTTCACCGTGACCTGCGTAACGTTGCCCAGGTTGCCCGAGTTGTAGACGTCGTTGCCACCCTGGACACTGCCGATGGTCAGCCAGTAGGCGCTCGACAGCGTACCCGCGCTCCAGGTGAACTGCTGGCTGCTGCTGGTCAAAGTGGAGCCGTTAGTCGGCGTCTGCATCACGCCGATCTCGCTGCCGCCTTCAGCCGTGTACTGATACTCCGTGTACTGCCACGCGCCGTTCACGTACTGCCACCAGGTGGCATAGATGGTGCTGCCGTTGTTGGGAAGGTTGGTTAGGGTCTGCGAGAAGGTTGCCGGAGAAAGCGGTCCGGATTGCAGGTAGTTGTTCCCACCATAGCTGGAACCCACATCCAGCCAGTAGTTGGTTGCGCCGGGATAGACGCACCACGTAAAGGTGGCCTTGGTGGAGGTCAGGGTTGCGTTCGGAGCCGGGTTGTAGAGCGCAGGCGTTCCCGCAATTGCCGACACGTTGTTCCATGCGCACTGTCCCAGCAGGTAGGCTGCGTTCGGCGAGCCGAGACCAGTCGCCATGTCGTAGCCGGGGGCTGCGCCGTAGGACGGCTGGTAAGTGCTGGCTGCGGTCCCAACGCTGGTGTTGGCGACGGCAACTGCGCCGGTGCCCGGGCCACCCAGCGTGATCGGAGTCTCCGGCTGATAGCCGGAGCCACCGGCCGAAATCGTGATACCGCTGACGTAATTCGGTCCCTGGCCCTTGGTGGTATTGGTGATGTAGACGTAGAAGGCGTCGAACTCCGTCGCCGTACCGAACTCCGTAATGAAGTTGCCGGCCGCGCCCGCCGTGCTCGCGGTAAACGTGTCCGTAGCGCTTGAGCGAGTTGGCGTGCCGAACAGCGAGCAACCGGTGGCCGAGGTCACCAGGTTTGCTGCCATGGTTGAAGTGGCCGATCCACTAAGCGTGTACGGGCCGCAAGTGGTCGATCCGCCAAGAGGAACGTTGGTGAAAATAATTGTGTCCCCCACTCCGTCGGTACTCTCCATGGCGACCGTCCATACAGCTGTGGTTGAGCTGGAGCTGACGGTTGCCGTACAAGTCGCCTGTGAGCCGCCCGCGTAAAGGATGCCGCCCTGCGGTGACAGGTACGGATTGAGGTTGGTCGGCCCGGCAATGGTGCAGGTCGGAGCTGACGTGTAGCCAGTTCCACCCCAGAGGACGGTAGCTGCGGTGATAACGTCGGTGCTATCCACGCCATTGGTGCCGCTGGGCTTATAGCAGTGGGATTCTGTAACACTACCGTTATCCCTGCAAGGCAAGTCAATGTCGCCCTGGGTCACGTCGTTGAAGGCGCAGCCGGCGGCTGGCCCTCCGCTACCGCTGGCGTTGCAGGATGAACCGAGGAAGGTTCCGCCAGCCGTGCCGTACTCGTTTTGCCCGATCTGGTAGTAGACGGGATTGGGATTGCCCCAGGTCGTGCCGCTGGCCTGGTTGATCAGCGCCTGGATGCCGGCCATGGTGGGAGACGAAACCGAAGTTCCGCCGAAGCCAGCCCAAGTGCTGGGTGCGCCGGCGCAGGAGGTCGCGCCGCCCGAGGTCTGGCTGGGGTCAGACCAGCAGACGGTTTCAAAGTGCCCCCAGGTTCCATTTGAGGCAAACATGGAAACGTCGGGAATATCGCGCACGCCGTCGGTGTTGCTGCCATAGACAGCCTCACTGTTCGTCAGAACTGCGCCCGTCTGGTAGGACGGTTTGGCGTAACCCTGGCATTCCGGGACGGAATCGCCGTCGGCGCCCTGATCGGTGCCGCCATTTCCCGTGGCGCAGTTGCTCGCGCCTCCGCTGCCGGCGATGAAAGCCAGGTAGCCGCCGGACTCGTAGCCGACGTTCCCGGGACTCTCGTTGCAGAACCCGCTGCTGCCGTAGGTGGTGTAGCTGCTCTTATCGCCATAGGCGATCAGCACGCTGCTGCAACCGTAGTTCCAGGGAATCTCCGGAACGTACTGCAGGGCCGATTCGTAGTACGTGCTGTTCGTCGAACTCCAGTAGTCGCTGATCGGATTGCCACCGTTTTGGCCCGTTCTCGCGTTGTATACGTCTTCGAAGTCGGTGCCACCCACAGCTACGTTGAAGGGCGTTTCTCCCCATCCGGTAACACCCAGGGTGGCAACGTCATACTCGTCGGTCACGTTGAAGTCAGCCGAGCACTCGGAGGGGCCTTCGTCACCCGCCGAGGCGAACACCGAGATGCCCTCGGCCGCCGCCGTCTGGAAAGTGGTGTAGAAGGCTGCGTTGCCTCCGTTGCCATTGAAGGCTTCGCAGACGCCGTAGCTCTGGCTCATCACGCCCGGATATGGTCCGGACCCGTTGACCAGATTTGTCTCGGCGATCAGGCCACCGAAGGTGACTGTTCCGCCAGCGCACGAAATCAGCACGATGCTCGCGCTGGGCGCGGCTGCGCTGGCCACTTCCACGTCAATGGCCGCTTCGCCGTCATCACCGTTGGTGCCGGGATCGGTACAGCCGCCGGGATGCAGGGTGCTGAAGTTCCCCAGCGGGAAGTTTTCGGACAAGCCGAAGGTTGAGCGATACGTGTTCCAGTCGCTGTCGGTGGTTTCGGGGTTGCCGGTGGTGTAGGCGTTGGTATCCTCGACCA
>JASHXK010000152.1 GCA_030043575.1 Terriglobales bacterium | reverse complement strand
GCCACGCCGCGGACGCTGAACGGCGCGACCACGGCCAGCGCAGCCAGGATCAGCGCGCAGATCGTCGCCGTGTGCACCTTGGAGGAAAGTTGCGGCATGTCCGTCCTATGTTAAAGTCGCACTACTAGAACTCCAGGCTTGCGATCAGCAAGCTTGTTCAATTCCAGCTTCTGCTTGCTCATTCATCCCTTTTTCATGCCCGATTCAACTCAAATTGATCTCGGTCGGTTATTAAGGTTGAACCTCAGAATCCACGTCTGAGGGCCCGAAAGGGTGAGGAGAAACTATGCGTGAGTTTCTGGCAACTACGTTAATGGCGGCCATGACCTTCGCTCCGCTGACCAACGCGAGCGCAGCGGAACCAAACGCCGCTCCGGCGAAACCGGCTGTCAAGACGAGGGCCGTTCATGTGCCCACAGCCACTCCCATTCAGCACATCGTGGTGATCTTTGACGAAAACAACTCGTTTGATCACTACTTCGGCACCTACCCCAACGCCACCAATCCGCAGAATGAACCGCCGTTCACGGCATTACCCGGAACGCCAACCGTTAACGGCATTCAGGGTCTGCTGACGAACCTCAATCCGAATCTGAACCCGGCGAACGGTAGTGGAGCGACCAATCCCTTCCGCCTGGATCGCTCGCAGGCTGCCACCGCCGATCAGGATCACGATTACACACCGGAGCAGATGGCCTTTGATGTGGGGTTGATGGATCTGTTCCCGCTCAACACCGGTACTGCCGGACCACCTCCCAGCGGTGGCGGCATCGTTGACACCACCGGCCTGGTGATGGGCTATTACGATGGCAACACAGTGACGGCACTGTGGAACTACGCTCAATATTTTGCGTTGAATGACAACACCTATGGCGTAGATTTTGGCCCCTCTACTGTTGGCGCAATCAACTTGGTTTCCGGTCAGACCAACGGGGTGATCAACAACATTCGCGGCACCGGCGCGGTAATCGCTGACGGCAATGGCGGTCTCACGCTGATTGGCGACTCTGACCCCAACAACGACATGTGCTCCACGACCTCCGGCGAAAACTTAAGCATGAGCGGACAGAACATCGGCAACCTGCTTGACAACGCCGGCTTGAGCTGGGGCTGGTTTCAGGGTGGCTTCGACCTGACCATTACGAATCCCAATGGCACCACCGGCTGCAACCGCTCGCACACCTCAACCATCACCGGTGTAACCGAGAAAGACTACATTCCCCACCATGCGGGGTTCCAGTACTATGCCTCGACCGCCAACTGGCAGCACACCCGTCCGACGTCACCCCTCACTGTCGGCCAGCCTGGCGATCCCGGTAATCACAATTATGACGTTCACGACTTTTTTGACGCGATCAACGCCGGCAACTTCCCGGCCGTGAACTTCATTAAGCCGTTTGGCTATCAGAATGCCCACCCCGGCTATTCCGACCCGCTGGATGAACAGACCTTCGTCGTCGACACCATCAACTTCCTGATGCAGACAACCTACTGGCCAAGCACCCTGGTTGTGATCACCTACGACGACTCGGACGGATGGTACGACCACCAGCTCGGTCCGATCATCAATACCTCGCAGACCACGGCCGATGCATTGACCGGCGCCGGTCAATGCGGCATCGTGACGCCTCCGCTTGCGGGTGTTGATGGGGCACACGCGCAGGGACGCTGCGGCTACGGCCCACGTCTTCCTCTGTTGGTGATTTCGCCCTACGCGCGGCAAAATCAGGTCGACCACACCTTACTGGATCAGGCCTCGATCATTCACTTTATCGAGGATAACTGGCTCAACGGGCAGCGCATTGGAATTGGCTCGTATGATGCCATCAACAACTCCATTGCTTCTATGCTCCAGGTGCAGCCCAACAGCTGCTTCCGCTACTTGTTGCTGAACGACGAGACAGGCGAGATTACAGGCAAAGGCTGTGCGGCGCCATAGCGCTGGACCGTGATAGTTGTAACCTTGTGTTCACTCAAGCGATGGATGCGGCAATGTCTGCATCCATCGCTGCTTTATGATTCTGCTTACGTATTCGGAAAGGCTCCCGGGTGACTTCACGTCGAACGTTTCTGCGGCAATCCTCCCTGTTCGCCGGCGGCATGTTGCTGAGCGGATCCAAATCGGCCTCGGCCATGTTCCACGCCATGCCGACGCAGCCCAACACTCTCAACACCAGCACCCTGGCGAACTTCGTCGATCCGCTTCCAATCCCGCCGGTCGCTAAGCCCGATGGCATGCGAGCCCTGCCAGCCTCACCAAAATCGAAGGCTCCCTATTACCGTTTTGTTGCACAGTCGGTCACGATGAAGATCCACCGCGATCTCAAGCCCACCAATTTCTGGTCCTTTGGACCATCCGTTCCCGGTCCAACGCTGGAAATGCGCAGCGGTGAAGACGTGCTTGTCGAGTGGGCCAACGAATTACCCCAGCAACATTTCCTGCCCATCGACTATCGACTGCACGGCGCCGAAGGCAATCCCCAGGTGCGTATCGTTTCACACCTGCACGGGGCGCGCGTGCCCGCCGACAGCGACGGCTTTCCCGAAGACTGGTTCGTGCCTGGCAAGTCCGCGCTCTACCACTATCCCAATCAGCAGGACGCGGCGATGCTCTGGTATCACGACCATGCCATGGGCATCAACCGCCTGAACATTTATGCCGGACTGTTCGGCGTCGCTATCGTTCGCGACAAGTTCGAGGACGCCCTGAATCTGCCCAGCGGCAAGTACGAGATTCCACTGACTTTCTTCGATCGCCTCATCACGCCCGAAGGCCAGCTCTACTACCCCATCTCTGACCACCCCCGCGCTCCCTGGGTGCCTGAGCTCTTTGGCGACGCGGTCTTGATCAATGGCAAGCTGTTTCCTTATCTCGAAGTCGAGCCGCGCAAATATCGCTTCCGTATTCTCAACGCCTCAAATGCTCGCTTTTATGCCCTCGGCTTCCTGAACGGACTTCCAATCCACCAGATCGGCACCGATCAGGGACTTCTGCCTGCACCGGTTTCACTTAAGTCCACCCAGCTTGCACCAGGCGAGCGCGTCGACGTAGTAGTTGACTTCAGCGATAGCCGCGGCGAGCAGCTGGTGTTGAAGAACGATGCGGTCGGTGTTATGCAGTTCCGCGTCTCGCAGCACAAGGTCAGCGACAGCAGTTCCCTTCCGCAAGAGCTTCGTCCCGTTCCCAGGATTCCGGAGTCGGACGCGACCAGGACCCGCCTGCTGACGCTGGACGAGTATCGCAACTTTACCGGCGAATCCATCCTGCTGTTGCTGAATGGTAGCTACTGGCACGATCCCATTACCGAAAAGCCTGCGCTCAACAGCACCGAGATCTGGAGCTTCATCAACCCCACCGACGACACCCACCCCATTCATCTCCACGCTGTGCGCTTCCAGATTCTCGACCGCCAGCACTACGAGCCCTGGACCTACCAGACCAGGAAAGAGTTTCGCTTCCTCGGACCGCGCGTCCCGCCGGAGCCGTTCGAAACAGGATGGAAAGATACTGCCGGAGCGCATTCCAGGATGGTCACGCGCATCATCGTGCCCTTCAATGCCTATGCGGGAAAGTACGTCTGGCACTGCCACATCCTTGAGCACGAAGACAACGAGATGATGCGGCCCTACGAAATCGTCGCCGGATAGGCACCCCACGTCTTCAGAAGGGCACGTCCTCGGAATGAATTGTCATCCCGAGCGGAGCGTCCACTTGGCTTCTCCGTTCCCCGTCCTTTGCGGAACGGGTGGACGCGCAGTCGAGGGATCTGCGGTTCGCTTCTGCCGACTTTGAAGGGGCGTAGCTTTGGCTGCGCCGTTCCGGCTTCCTTTTATTATTGTCATCCCGAGGAGGGCCTCGGCCCGACGAGGGATCTGCTTTTTGCCGGCGCCGCCAAGAACTTCCTTCCACCTCTTCTGTACAATGTCCCAACCGTGACACTCAACGACGCTCGCCGCGAATTCCCTGCGCTTGACCATCAGGCCTTTCTCGACTCGGCCTGCGTCAGCCTCGCACCGCAACGTGCCATCACGAAACTTCGCGCCTTTCTCGACATGGCTGCAACGTGTCCGTCCGGCTCGTCCACGCAACACCATCTGGATATGGACAAGTTGCGCAGTGCCGCGCGTCCGCAA
>JASHXK010000151.1 GCA_030043575.1 Terriglobales bacterium | reverse complement strand
CGAATAGGCAATACGGCCAGTCTCGAAGCCGAAGCCGAAGTTGAGTTCGTTGGTGCGGATGCGATAGGTGTGCGCGATGAGTACCCACAGAACGCGCACCGCGAAGCCAACCAGGACCATCGCCCACGGCGACTGTAGAAACGGCTTCAGCCGGGATGGTGCGGCCGTTTCAGTTGTGCCGGAAGTGGCCGCCGCTTGCGGCGATGAGGTGGGCAAAGGCATTGCGGATCACGAAAATTGTATCGTAAGCAAGCTATGGGCCGTGGGCTATGAGCCGTGAGCCACTGCAATAGCCGCGAACTGACCCTGCGAAATTGCGATCACGAGCGAAGCATGCAATGAAGGGCGTGTAGCGTGTTTCGTGCAGCGGGGGAATGTGACGCGGGTCTCCTGACTTGGCTCACAGCTCACGGCTCAGAGCTATCGTGCCACGTGGCCCTTCATGCGGCTTACGTTGCTGAAGTTGCGATCCAACTCGATAGGAGGGGCGGTGCGCACCAGCCGGAAACGAACGTTGGTGCCGCACTCCGAACACAAGGGAAACGCGCTGCCGTGCAGAATGGTCACTTCGTGATAGAGCCGATGACGATAGTGCTGGACCTGATAGACGCCGGATTCCGGCACCGGATCGGCTGGTTGGAACACTTCATCAGCCATATCGCTCCTTGCCCGAAAAATCCTGGGGAGCAGAGGTGTCCGCAGACCGCCGGCTCGCAACGGTATACGGGAACCCATTAGTCACGTTGACGCGTCATTACCTGGGCAGGTTGCCCAGCGGTCCGAGATTTAGTTTGAGATCTTCCTGGGTCAGCCCGAATTGCTGCGCCAGTTCCTTGATTTTTTCTTCCAGTTTCATCAACGCCAGGCCCATGTCTTCGACCTGCTGATCGCTCAGCGTGCCGCCCTCCATGCGCCGGATCGCCTGCCGCTCTAATAGCTGTCGCAACAACTCGATAAGTCCGAGCACGAGCTTCGCCAATCCCTGCTCGATGGTTTCCTGCGAGCAATCGATGCGCTCGGGCAATTGCTGCTCCAGCCCCTGTAGCTGGCGGCGCAGCTCCGAGACGGCATGGTCAACTTCTTCAGGCGTGAGTTGTTTCGGCTTATCCACGAGTGCCTCGCGGGCTGACAAACTCGCTCGGCGGCCACGGCCCACTGAGGCGCAGACGAACACCCTCCGAAGCTCCCGCGGTGCGCAGCGATGCGATGAAGCGCTCGCGATCAGCCCGCGGCACCAGCGCGAACCAGCGATGCTTCTTGCTCTGCTCGCGCCCGCGCCACTCGCGCACCGAGTCGGCGGCCACGGTCTTGAGCTTGCCTTCCACGGCGGCGACGCGGCCCAGCGCTTCCTGCCGCCGCTTGAGATATTCGCGCCCGCTCACCGGAGTGGCCAAGTCGGTCTGCTGCTCATCGGCCCACGTGCCGACGATCTCGTATTGCACCGCGCCGTCGACTCGCGCCAGCGCATCGCGATAGAGTTCCTGCTCAGGCGCCAGATGCTGCTCGAGAACCTCGCGGCTCTCCAGCAGAGTGGGAAAGCGAAAGGGAATCGGCGTAGTAACGGCTAGAATCTCGCGCAGAACGCGATGAAATTCGAGAGCCGCTTTCTTGAGTGACTCCGCATCAGCCAGCGCTTGAGGATTGTCGAGCTCGCTCCAGTAGACGCGCACACCCAGCATCTGCCCCGAATGGACTGCGGTGCCGGAAACGCCTGTTGCGACTCCGATCTCGGGACTGGGCTGCGTGACGCAGTAGAGCAGGACGGCCATGAGCTACTAGACAGGGTAATTGAAGTCAGGCGTTAGGCGTGAATCCAAGCCGGAGAATCAAAAAAACCTCGCCTCGTGTCAGGGCACGACTCGAGTCGTCCGATCAGGAGTGTATTTTTGTCATCAGCGGGCTTCAGCCCGCGGCACAAGGGTCGTAGCGAACAGGGTGGAGCACCGCTTCCGCGGTGCAGCTCCGGACACAGAGATTGACTCGACTCTAGCCGCTGAGGTAATGCAAAGCTGTCGCACAGCTAAACACAGCGGGAAGGGCTACAACTGCACGCCTGAAGCCGCGCTTCATTCAGCCTACGGCCGTCATTGTTTCCGGTTGATATTCCTTAGCGCCGTCTCCACCGACGTCAGAATCACATTCAGTCCCACATAGACCAGATCCACGCCGGCCAGCGAGATCACAATGCTGCCGTGTATCACCGCGCCCGAGTTAAGCACGTGGTCGAGAATGTCCAGGAGCGAAAGATCATCTTCGCCTTCGATTGACAGCGCGGTCGTGAATTCGCCATTACTGGACATGCTCCCCCACAAACGAATACGGCGGCCACGGTCCGCTGCAATCGATGCGGCGGACATCCTTCCATCGGGTGGCATACTTACTGAGCGCCAACTCCAGCTTCTTGCGATCCCTTCGGCGGACGAGAAACGAGCCGTGCCACACCAATCCTGGCTGACCGGCACTGGCCTTGCCGCCCGGACTGGCTGCAACCGCCAGCTTCGTCAGCATGGTGATGAACTCCTGTACCTCGGCATCGAGCTTCTTATCTCCGCGTGGCTTCAAGAGTTGCGCCTTGCGCTTCAGATAATCGGCCCCGCTGGCGTCTTTTGCTGCCGCTGGTTGTTTAGGCGCGGCCACGGCGAATACTTTGATGCCCCATTCGTCAGCATCGGCCACTCGCTCGAACGCCGTTCCCAGCGGGCGCTTGCGCCCCTTCACATGCTCAGCCAAAGATTCGTCACTCAGAAAGACCGTGCCGAAGCGCGCGGGAAGCACCGTGAGATGACCCGACAGTTCGCCGACGACGCGTTGATGCCGCAGACCAGCCGTCGCCAGCCATTCCAGATCCTGCATGCGCTCATTGAGCTGGTCGGCAAATTCGTTCTTCGAGACGCGGCTGACCCAGCAAAGATACTCGCCGCAGCCAATCGCCTCGACATGTGCAGCGCCGTCAATGGCCTCGGCGGCGATGTTGGGCGCGGCGCCGTCCGGAATCTGCGAGATCGCATAGAGATAGAGCACTGGCGCAGGCTGACGCGTCGATGCTGTCTTCCTGATCGTCTGCCGCTTCGAGGGTCGAGAAGTTGCCATGTCAGGTCGTGCCGATCTCCAGAACCACTGGTTCCTTCTCGGTTCAGGGTGGAGCACCGCTTCAGCGGTGCGGTTGCGATTCTTAACTCGGTTTTGAAGGGGCTCAGCTTCAGCTGCGCCGTACCAACTCCTTAAGTTCTTGTCATCCCGAGGAGGACTTTAGTCCGACGAGGGATCTGCTTTTCACATTTTCAGCAGTGAAGGCGTGCTCCATCCGCAGCCTTCTGCCACTCGCGAAAGACTCCCGGCTTAACTACTCCAGCCGCCAGATCCGTCGCGTGAACTGCCGCAACCGCTTTACGCCAGCAATCGGCTCGTCGAATTCACCCGCGACCAACATTTCGCCATCCTTGAGCTGCCGCCTCAGGCTGGACAGCGATGCGGCCTGCCACTGCGCCGCCAGCTTGCACCGCGTACATTGTCCGACATCGCCCAGCAACACTCGATTGACGAAAACCGCTCCCAGCGGAGCTTTCAATTCCTTTAGCGCGCTTACCAGCCGCCGCGTTTCGTAGTCCGGCAGCGGCTCGGGAAGAGTCACCAGCATGAGCCGGCATCGCTTGGCATCGCGCAGCATGGCCGCCAGCTCGCGCACATTCTGCGAGAGCGCCGCGATTTCCACGGCCGCATCCTGAGCGATGGCCAGTGTACGGTGCGCGGCCAGGGTTTTCAACAATACGCGCGCCCACGCCAGCAGGCGAGCCGGCGTTCGCAGGACTTCCAGAGCCTGTCCGGTCGGCGCCATGTCGATCACCACACGCCCGCCGCCGCGCAGAAGATCGAGGATGCGGAAGATAGCGAAGATCTCGTCGACTCCCGGTGGCACCACATCGAGCAGCGCCAGCAGGAACTTGCGATCCAAGCTGAGGTCGAGATGAACGCCGCGCTCCTTGCCGGTCATCGCGTCATTCAGTCGCGCGCGCAGCTGCGCAGACCACTGGCGGAATTGCGCCAGCGCGTCGAACTCGGCAGCCAGCAGTTTGGGATCGCCTAGCACGGGCCGGGGTTCATCGCCGACTTTTGTCGCGAAGACATCGTCTAGCGATGGCGCGGGATCGATGGAACAAATGGTCACCGTCTGGTTCTCTGTCATCTTGCGATGATGAAAGGCCAGTGCAGCGGAGATTGTTGTCTTGCCGACCCCGCCCTTGCCGACCGTGAGGGTCAGCGGTGTTTCGATTCGCGGCCAATCCGCCGGACTGCGTTGGTGTCTGGCGCGATTCGGAGCTTTGGAGATCGCCGAGCGCGGAAGCCTTTTCCCCTGGAAGATGTGTCCGCCGAAAGCGCGTAAGGGCCCGAATCCTAGGATCGGACAGCCGGGATCCTCTGCTGTGTGGATCTTCGATTGCGGAAAATGCCGGCGCAGGAACTGGCGCGCAGCGATGCTCTGCTTCGCGCGTCGCTGACAATGCGGACAACTTGTCTTGCCTGGTACAACACGATTCAGCACGATCTCGATGATGCGATTCCTTGCGGCGCTCTTCTCAAACGCCGCAGCCGAGCGCGCCGCCTCGTTCAGCGAAAACGGCTCCGGCGTCGTCACCAGCACCAGCTTGGAGCCGTCGGCAGACAAGGTCTTTTCGACGCGCTCCACCATTCGGGTCCAGCGCTCCAGCGCGGGCTCCCGCTGAGCATGTCCTCCGAAATGCTGTGCCAGGACGACATCGCGCGACGCAGCCGTTTCCAGCACGTCCAGAAAGCGGGCAAAATGATCCGGCATCTGAAAGAGCCGAATGGCGTGACCCATCGGCGCCGTGTCGACAACCACTTCGTCGTAACCGCTGTCGAGCAATTCATGAATTGCCAGCAGGGCAGCAACCTCGGCCATGCCGGGGAGACTGGTATCGAGCAGCGGCGCAAGTTCGTCACGCGTGAACAGGCTGCCCTTGTTCAGCAGCGCCAGAATGTCCTCGCGCTCGCACGTCAGAAATTTCTGGATTTGCCGGTCGGGATCGATTTGCCTCGCCCAGAGCTGGCCAGCGCCCGGCAAGCGTGTAACGCGATTGGAGAGCTTCACCTGCAAGACATCGGCGAGGGAATGCGCGGGATCGGTGGAGAGCAGCAGTAGGCGTTCTCGCGTGTGCCGCGCGGACCGATGCAGCGCGTAGGCCGACGAGACCGTCGTCTTGCCGACACCGCC
>JASHXK010000150.1 GCA_030043575.1 Terriglobales bacterium | reverse complement strand
GCGTAGGCGGCGTCGATGGAGCCATGACGATGGAGGATGACGACAATATCCGCCGGAGCGATGCCGTTGAAGCCGCCGTTGCTGAGTACCGACTCGATGGTCGCGCGCTCGGCGGAGGTGCAATGCTCCAACGCATGCAGAACCGCCATTGTGGCTTTGCCCTCTCGCAAATCGCTGGCGACTGGCTTGCCCAACATCTCTTCGGAGGCGGTGAGGTCGAGCACGTCATCGACAATCTGGAAGGCCATGCCGAGATTGCGGCCGTACTCGGCCAGCCGATGCAGGTCTGCGTCGCTGGAGCCGGCGAGAATTCCTCCGAGCTTCATGCAAACGGAAAACAGACATGCGGTCTTGCGGAAGATCAATTCGAAGTGCTCGTCGAGCGAGATGGCCTTGCCGAGCCGCTCGATCTGCAACAGCTCGCCTTCGACCATCGCCTGCGTCAGGTCGATCAGGGTGTCGAGGATGGCGAAGTTTCGCTCCTGCACGGCGATTTTGAAGGCCTGCATGTAGAGCCAGTCGCCGGCGAGAACGCATTTCGAATTGCCCCATTGCGTGTTGGCGGCAGGACGGCCGCGGCGCGTTTGCGCTTCATCAATGATGTCGTCGTGCACGAGCGTTGCGGTGTGAATGATCTCGACCACC
The DNA here is from genome assembly GCA_030043575.1 of Terriglobales bacterium. Lineage (GTDB taxonomy): Bacteria > Acidobacteriota > Terriglobia > Terriglobales > Acidobacteriaceae > Bog-257. The sequence goes on along the minus strand of JASHXK010000150.1, from coordinate 2,672 downwards.
GCGCCCAACTTGATGGCGCCTTTTCCGGTGTAGTTCAGCAGCTTGCAGGAGAGCAGCAGCAACGCGGGCCGCAGACGCTTGCCGCCGCCGGCCCGCAGATATTCGCCGATCTCGGTAATCGCGCGCACGCCCGAGACCGTGTCGCGGCCGAACTCGCGCTCGATGGCAGCGAGGTCGTCGTGCAGCAGGTCAAAAACTTCCTTGGCGTTGCGGATTACGGTCTTCAAGCGTTGTGGCCTCTAAGCAATGCTCGCACAGCTTACTGATCCGAAAACCGTTTTCACCACGGAGGCACTGAGAACACGGAAGAAATCGAAAATCGAAATTAACTCCGTGTGCTCCGTGCCTCCGTGGTGATTTCGATGTCCCGTATTTAATTGCTGCGGTAGTTCGTGAACTGCATGTCGATCCCAAAGTCTTGTTGCCGCAGCATCGCGATAATTTCCTGCAGTGTATCGCGATCCTTGCCGCTTACGCGAACCAAATCGCCCTGAATGGCCGCCTGCACCTTCTTCTTGGAGTTCTTGATGAGCTTGACGATATCACGCGCTTTTTCGATGGGAATGCCTTGCTGCATGGTGATGCGTTGCCGCACGGTGGAACCTGCGGCCGGTTCGACGTTGCCGTAGTTCAGCGCTTTCAGCGGCACGCTGCGCTTGACCAGCTTGCTCTGCAGTACGTCGTTGACAGCCTTGAGCTTGAACTCGTCGGCAGAGGTGAGAACCAGCGCGTCCTTGCCTTCGATCTGAATGTCGGACTTAGAGTCCTTCAGGTCGTAGCGCGTGTGGATTTCCTTCAGCGCCTGCTGCACCGCGTTGGTGACTTCCTGAAGCTCAACTTTGCTGACAATGTCGAAAGACTCAGCCATGGAGTTCAGTGTAACAAGACAGGCGCTCCTTGCTGAATAGAGGAGCGCAAACGGTTATAGCACGTACGAAGGATTCGCGGATGCAAGAAAGTTGTATGGAGCTGTTCGGCGCGATCTTGAACGCGGTTCACGCAGACGAAGATCGGGCGCGGGTTGCTCCGCGCCCGGCAAGCCGATTGCTGACTGCGGACAGCTAATTCAACACATGAATGTTCTTCTTGTCGCACATCTCCTTCAGCACCTTCGGCCACACGGTGACGCTGACTTCGCCCAGATGCGCCTTGCGGAGCAGCAGCATCAGCGTCCGCGACTGCCCGATGCCTCCACCGACGCTCAGCGGGATCTCATGATTGACGATCGCCTTGTGGTACGGGTAGTTGAGAAAGTGCGTCTGGTTGGTTAGCTCGAGCTGCTTCTTCAGCGATTCGGGATTCACGCGGATGCCCATCGACGACAGTTCATGCCGCCGCCTGGTAACCGGATTCCACACGAGGATGTCGCCGTTGAGACCGTGGCGAACGTGGCCGTCTTCGGCGCGCGTCTCGGTCACCCAGTCGTCGTAATCGGCGGCGCGCATCTCGTGCGGATAGCCATCTTTCAGCGTCCAGCCGATGCCTATGATGAAGACCGCCGGATATTTCTGCAGGATCGCGGTCTCGCGTTGCTTGCGCGGCAGCTCGGGATACATGTCCAGGATTTCCTCCGCGTGAAGGAATTTGAGGTTCTCCGGCAGATCAGGATAGCGCGCATCTTTGAGCTGCGGAAAAAGTTCCTGCGCATAGCGCTCGGCGCCGACCATCACTTTCCAGATCTTACTGACCACGCCCTTCAGGAAGCTGAGATTGCGCTGCTCGGGAGTGATCACGCGCTCCCAATCCCACTGGTCGACATAGGCGCTGTGATCGTGATCGAGGAAGTAATCCTTGCGCACGGCGCGCATGTCGGTGCACAGGCCTTCGCCGGGCTGCATGTTGAACTGCTTCAGCGCCATCCTCTTCCACTTGGTTGCGGCCTGCACAACCTGCGCGTTAATCGGGTGCTTGTCGCGATCGTTCGAGATGTGGAACTGGATGGGGGTGCGCGAGCCGTCGCGGTCAAGATAGTCATTCACGCCCGATTCTTCGTCGACGATCAGGGGCACGGTGACCATCATCAGGTTCAATTCTTTGCAGAGGTTGTCTTCGATATAGCTTTTGACCTCGAAGATCGCTCTCTGGGTGTCTTTAGGTGACAGCAGCGAGCTGTAATCCGCTGGAAGCACATGCTCCAGCTCTGTGTAGTCGCCAATTCCGGGGCCAGCGAGATCTGCCTTTTTGTCAGCCATGCTGTTCTCCTTGCGGTGCGGTCGACGTGCGATGGTGCCGCCACGTCGTGGGCTATTGGCTCTTAGCAATTCGCTCTTAGCTTTTAGCTCTTAGCAATCAGTCGCCTTCCTGCCAGACACCGAACGCTGGGAGCCAGGGTTCCGCCTATAGAAGAGCACCGGGATGGGCAAAGGGGCAGTAACCGGCGTCACCGCAGAGTGTGCGATGAGACGCGATCTTTGGGATGGAGATCGCTCGCCTGTTGCGTGCCTTCTCCCTTACACTATTTCCTGCTCCTCCCATCACGACATTGCGAATCATCATCCAAGCCTTGAGGAGACCGAACGAATGGCACCTTTTGCGACCCTGGACCAGTCCACGACCTTGCTGACTCCTTACGACCTGCACTTGTTCAACGAGGGCAAGCACACGCGGCTCTTCGACAAGCTCGGCGCGCATGTCGCAGAGCGCAACGGCCAGCGCGGCGCGCACTTTGCCGT
>JASHXK010000149.1 GCA_030043575.1 Terriglobales bacterium | reverse complement strand
CCTTTTCTGATGCCTCCTCGTTGATTTGGGTTGGTACAGCCCTGCCAGTCATCAGGGGCGGCTTTTCCAGAATTCGTAGTCACACTTATGACGTGTCGATTCCTCTGTGGGTTAAAACCTCGCTCTCGCCGGCGGACCGACACCGAACTCGGATTGCCGTGTTGCGGATCAGTGCCAGGCTACACGGTATCATCTGGTCCGCAGGTCGACGGCGTTTTGGGTTTCGGATGCAGGATAGATGCGACCTCTCTTTCTGTGCCTGCTGAAAACAAAGTAGTTGTTGGGGCAGGAAAACGGTTGACGCACATGTGTGTCAACCGTTTTCCTGCCTATATAAGTGTATTATTTTCAATATCATACGCGGACGCTCGCTTCCAGCCTACCGCTGTGCGGACCCATCCTGCGACGAAAAGCCGAGAAGCTTGCGCGAGAAGAAATCGAGAGCGTCAAAACTAGCGAGCATAGTTCGGAAGTGAGCTGCAGCGGCGAGCGATAGCAGCAAGATCAGATGAAATCGAAAGTCAAGAGCAGTCCTAGAGGCGCAGCCAATACGTGTGGTAACCGCTCTGGAGCCGGCGACAGCACGACATTGCGCATAGGGGCGCTTACGAATGCCGGTGATGCGGTCATGCCGGTCTTTGACTGCAGGCCGGGCTTTGTGCTATTTTCCGCGCAATACGGAATCCGTTGAGCTTCAAAAGAACGGGTCGATCCCGGCGCAACTCATTTAGGGAGAGACCATGCAAGCCACCCGTCGTCTCCTTCTGCTGCTTGTAGCATCGAGCTTCGCCGCGTCCTGGCTATTTTCCGTTGCACAGGGCTCTCCTTTGCAGTTCGTGCCAGTCACGCCGTGCCGTGTTGTGGATACACGCAACCCGGATGGCACCTTCGGTGGCCCAGCGATTCAGGGTGGCACCTATCGCAGCTTTCCCATTCCTCAGGGCGCGTGCAATATTCCGGCCAGCGCAGCAGCCTATTCCTTGAACGTCACGGTGGTGCCGCAAACCACGCTGGGATATTTGACGATTTGGCCGACTGGGGAAGGTCAGCCTCTCGTCTCCACTATGAATTCTCCGGATGGGCGCATCAAAGCGAACGCAGCAATTGTCGCAGCGGGCATGTCATCGGGTTCGGTCAGCGTGTATGTCACCGATACCACCAACGTCATCCTCGATATCGACGGCTACTTTTCGCCGCCCGCCTCTGGCACGTACCAGTTCTATCCGCTGGCGCCCTGTCGCATAGTAGATACTCGAGGGGGCCAAGATGGAGGAACGCTGCAGGCGGGAGTGGAACGCGATTACGCGATCCCGCCCAATTGTGGCGTGCCCAGCAACGCGGTGGCGTATTCGTTCAACGTTACCGTCCTTCCGGCCGCTGGAGGGCTAGATTATCTCACCGTGTGGCCCCAGGGTGAGTTGCAGCCCCTCGTCTCCACGCTTAACGACGACACTGGGACGATCGTGGCGAATGCTGCCGTCGTACCTGCGGGCAGCAATAACAAAACCGCTTTTTACCCCCACAACAACGACACCGACCTGTTGCTTGATATCGACGGCTATTTTGCCACGCCGGGAACAGGTGGACTATTGCTGTATCCAAGCGTGCCCTGCCGCGTATTGGACACGCGCAACGGGCAGGGCGCCTTCAACGGAGTGCTCAGTCCTCCGGTGGATGTCGTGAATAGTCCCTGCTTTGTGCCGAGCACGGTGCAAGCGTATGTGCTCAACGCAACGGTCGTACCGCCGGGTCCCATGCTTTATCTCACCTTGTGGCCTGATGGCGAGCAACAGCCCGTAGTCTCGACGCTAAATGCCGAAGATGGATTCATCACGTCCAACATGGCTATCGTGCCCACCATTGACGGTGATATCGACGCTTATGCCGCCGCCCTGACGCAGTTGATCGTGGACATTTCCGGCTACTTCGCACCCGTCAATGCACTTCCCGTGGATGGCGCACCACCGTTGGTTATAATCTGGCCACAGCCCCAGGATGAGATGGTAATAGCACCAGCGAGTGCTACTTTCAGCGTGACAGCCATAGGTAGTCCGCCAATCGCCTACCAGTGGAATAAGAACGGAACGCCCATCAGCGGCGCCGCCGGTGCGAGTTACACAACGCCACCGACCACGAGTGCTGATAACGGCGCAAACTTCACGGTGACCGTGACAAATAGCGTCAACGGATTTACTAGCTCGCCCGCGACTCTCACCGTCGTATCCGCTCCCGTGGCTCCCGCCATTTCGGTGCAACCTGTGAACGTTAGCGTTAGCCAAGGCAACACCGCGTCCTTCTATGTCATCGCAACCGGCACGGCCCTCCTCAGCTACCAGTGGAACAAGAATGGAACGCCCATCAGCGGCGCCACGGGTTTCACCTACACGACACCGCCGACCACGAGTGCGGATAACGGTTCACAGTTCACAGTAACGGTGACGAACACTGCAGGCTTGGTCACAAGCATCGCGGCCGCTCTGACCGTTGTTTCTACAGTGAATGGCCTAGGGGGCATTTTCCCACTGTTTCCGGGTAGTCCGACAGATCTGATCGGCGTGCGATACCGATTTCAGGTTGTCGCGAATACCGATCAACATGGAAAAATCATCTTCGGTTCGAGCGCCTCTTATACCCCAGGGTCGAACATCAGTTACGACATTGAATCCGATGTGTATTCATGGCTCCTGACTTTTACAAACGGCGGGTGCACAACCTATCCTCCCCTCGGCACGGATACCTACGCCCAAGCGAGCTTGCATACCGCGGCGCCCGACTACCCATATGGTTTGGGAGAGCAACCCGCCCTCGGCAGCGGCATAAACACCAGCGACCCCGTCAACTGGCCCATTCAGACTTACCTGATTGATGACATGCCGAACTTTTACAAATCGGATTCGGTCAGCCAATTCAACTTTAATGGCATTGAAGCGCGCGTAACGATTGAGCGGGGCAACACACTAACCGATATATCGGGATTTGAGCGCTGCGGTCTACCGATGTTGTCCGGTACCTATCGAATGTGGACCGCCACCACCGAAATCACCGGCTATCCTACGGTTGTCCATCAAGTCGTTCTATTTGATGCGGACGCCCAATATCTCTTCCCTTATGCCTATACGATGACTTTTTACAGCGAGTTCTTAAGTTCTCCGGGTACGTTCACAGTTCAATACTGGGATTTCGCCTACATGCGTGAGTCAGAACAGGTTTGGGCCCCGGTTTCCACACTTATGACAAACTGGAACTACGACGGAGACGGCCAAGACTTTGGGGTTCACGTCGTAAGCGTTAACGGGCAGGACCGCGTCGAGTTTAGCAACGTTCCTGGCAATTCCTACCTGCCGGGTAACCTCCCGTTCTCTATCGCGCCTCCCTAGCTTTGCCTCAGCCTCTGCCCCACTTCTGTGACCAAGGATGCTCGTCCCACCAAGGAATGCCAACGCCAGGAGTTGCCAGCATTTTTCGCAGACGCCATCCCATTGCCAGCTCCGCGTCTGCAAGATGTGCGACAACCTCGACGATGGACCACTTCTCCGGAGCGGGGCGTCGTGCAAGCACGCGGCTCGGCACGCCACGAATCAGGCGATGCAACCTCACGGGAGTAGCTTTCTGCACGCGGGTCGGTTCGAGGTACCCGAGGATCCGATTCCGGTACTCTTCGAACGTCTCCGCCATGCCATGACCTCCTCGCCGTTCTTCTGATCCCCTACAGCGACACCCGAGGGCTCTCGCTCATCTCTGCTCGGGCAACGGCAACAAGTCGCTCGGGCGGACCGCCACAGCATTCGCGCCCGGCGCACGGGTAGCCTCCTGGCATTCAGACCACAACGGTCAGGACCGCCCTCCCTTGCAAGAGGGGAAGGATTGACGTCGTATAATCTCGTGCGCACAACTAGGGAGCAGAACATATGAACGTACAAGAACAAATCAAGAAGTATATTACCAGCCAGCCTGAACCAAAACGCAGTGACATCCAAGAGTTGCACCGGATCACACTTCAAGTGTCACCAGAATGCAAACTATGGTTCTTCGATGGTAAAAACAGCAAAAACCAGACTGTTTCTAACCCTACGATAGGGTATGGCGTTCACACAATAAAATATGCCGGTGGGAAAAGTAGAGAGTTTTTCCAAATTGGTGTGAGCGCAAACAAAACCGGAATCTCTGTTTATACCCTTGTTCTCAAAGATAAGAAGCACTTAGCCAAAACATATGGAAAACAACTAGGTAAGGCGAGCGTGACCGGATATTGCATTCGGTTCAGGGCTCTAAAGGGTATAAACATCGATACGCTTGAAGCGGCAATACGATGTGGGCTTGCGGCTCAGAATGAAAAGGCGAGCTGATGAAATAATCACACTGTTAAAGGTAAGCAGTTACAGATGTACAGTGGCTCCCGGGATCATTGACTACCGCTCAGACCCGCGCTACAAAGCCATTCTCGAAAAAATGGGTGCCTGAATAATCGTGCGGCTCCCTGTCAGCGTCTAAGGAGTTTTGAGCGTGCGCGACCCGTGTGTGGTGGAGCCGCTTATGGGAGCCAGAACAGATGGTTCCGGCCGAAGCTCCTCAAGCGATCGCCAACTGCGCAATTGCATCGGCATGGATCCCCGCACCGTCGACCAGCTCGCTCGACCCGCTTAGCGATTGCCAGGCACTCAGGAACCTCTGCGCATCGGCGCGACAGGTCGCGCGCTGTTGCTGGGCGTCAGGTTACTCGCTGCCGCGACTAAGTTCCACGAAAATGGGCACGGAGAAAGCTCCGTGCCCGGTGCCGCCCGATTCATGGTTTCGCCCATTACGGGCTTGAGGTGTAGGTGTACTCGTTGTAATACCACTGGCCGCCTACGTAGGACCATAGTGTCACGTAGATCTGGCTGCCGTTCACCGGCAAGCTGTACACCGTGGTGGTGAGTACGTTGCCCAGATTGCCGGACTGATAATAGTTGTTGCCACCGAAGGCGCTGCCAATGTCCAGCTCATAGGCCGTCGCACCGGAGCCGGCGCTCCAGGTGAAGGTCTGAGGGTTGCCGTAGAGTGTGGAACCCGGAGTCGGCGTCTGCATGACCCCAAGTGCGGCAGACTCATTAAACGCCGTGTACGTGTATTCGTTGTTCAGCCACTGACCGTCTACCAGCGACCACAGGGTCACATACACGGTGCTGCCGTTGATGGGCAGCCCGTTTGCCGTGGTCGTTAGTACGTTGCCCAGGTTGCCGGACTGGTAGTAGTTATTGCCGCCAAGCGTGCTGCCGACGTCGAGCCAGTACGCACTGTCGCCACTGCCCGCGGTCCAGGTGAATGTGACGTTGCTGCTGCTTAAGGTCGAACCGGGAGCCGGCGAGGTCATGGTTCCCTTCTGCGCGGCGCTGCCAAAAGCCGTGTAGCTGTATTCCACGTATTGCCATTGTCCGCCAACGTCGTACCACCACGTGGCGTATACCGTGCTTCCATCCGTGGGCAGGCCGTTGACTGTATACGAGAGAGTCGAACTGCTCAGGCTGCCCGTTTGCTCATAGTTGTTGCCGTATTGCGTCGAACCGACGTCCAGCCAGTAAGCAGTTGCGCCAGGATAGCCGGCCCATTGGAAGATAACGCTGCTGCTGGTAAGCGTCGACCCGCTGGCCGGAGCGTAGATGCCCGGTGGTGGCTGGACGTAAACGTAGGCCGCGCCCTGTTGTGAATTCGAGCCAACTATGTGTTGATAGGCTCCCACCACGGCAGTGCTGCCGCTCACGGCAACCGACCAGCCGAAGTAGTCGTTCGGTGCTCCGTCGGAGGATGTCAACTCCGCCTGCTGGCTCCAGGTGTTGCCGTTCTCCACGAACACGTAGGCCGCGCCCTGGTCCTGATTCGAGCCAACCGGGTGCAGAAAGGCTCCCACCACGGCCGTGGTGCCGCTCAGCGCAACGGAACTGCCGAAGTCATCACCGGCCTCGCCATCGGAGGAAGTCAACTCCGCCTGCTGGCTCCAGGAATTGCCGCTTTGCGCGAAGACGTAGGCTGCACCTTGACCCTGATTCGAGCCAACCATGTGACCCTGAGCACCGATCAATGCCGTGCTACTGTTCATCGCCACAGACACGCCGAAGGTATCACCTCCCGTGGGGTCGGAACAGGTCAACTCCTGCTGCTGGCTCCAGGTGCTGCCGCTTTGCACGAACACGTACACAGCGCCCTGGTTCGAGTTGTGATAAAGAGCCCCGACCATGGCCGTACTGCCACTCACGGCAACCGACCAGCCGAAGAAGTCGTCCGGTGCGCCATCAGAAGAGGTCAGCTCCGCCTGCTGGCTCCAGGTGCTGCCACTTTGCGTGTAGACGTAGGCCGCTCCCTGCTGTTGATTCGAGCCAACTGTGTGAAACGGTGATCCGACCACGACCGTGCCACTGCTCATGGCGACCGAAAAGCCGAAGAAATCACCTAACACGCCGTCGGAGGGAGTCAATTTCGCCTGCTCGCTCCACGTGCTGCCACTCTGCACGAACACGTAGGCCGCTCCCGCCTGCGAAAAGCGGAAAGCGGCCCCGATCACAGCCGTGCTGCCGTTCAGGGCAACGGAGGTGCCGAATGCGTTGTCCAGCCCTCCGCCCGAGGCAGTCAGCTCCTGCTGCTGGCTCCAGGTGCTGCCATTTTGCACGAAGACGTAAGCCGCTCCCTGGTCAGCATGCCCGTTGACCGTGTGATTCGGGGCCCCGATCAGGGCCGTGCTGCCGCTCACCGAAACCGAATAGCCGAAGTTGTCATTGGCCGCACCGTCGGAAGCGATCAGCTCCGCCTGCTGGATCCAAGGGTCGATCACCAACGGATAGCGCGCCCCATTCTCGTTCACCCGCAGCAGCAAACGGCCGTCCTTCAGCTCCAGCCAACTCTGCAACTGCTTGCCTGCGGCATCGCGGGCCGTCAGCCCGGTGTAATGCAGCACGGCCTGCCCATCCTTGCGCGTTAGCGTCAGCGTGGTTCTGTCCGGCTGCAGCGCTGCCACCAGGTCTCCCGTGAACGCCAGCTCCACCGTCAGCGGCTGGCCATTCGTTTTACCCGGCGGCTCGGCGAAGGTGAAGCCTTGCTCCAAACCGACAGGCCCGTTCGCGTACCACTCCGTCATGTTGCCGCGCCGGTACTCCACCCGGTTCGCGCTGACGTGAGGAGCGGCGGCGCTCACCGCATGCAGAGCACCGCCGTATCCGTAAGCCAGGGTCTCTAGAGCCCAACCTGCGTCGTGGCTGCGCACCTGTGCGCCTGCTTTCGTGAAATCCATCGCCAGCCGTTGCTGCCGGTTTTCCGCGTGGAAGTCACCACCGGACTTGCTATGAACCCAATAGCTCGGCTCATCCTTGCCCAAAGCGGCTGAGATAGGAGCTTGTGCCTCAGCCGGTAAACTCGACAAGCCTGCCTTGGGTTTTTCCGGCTGGGAAATGTTTGCCGTAGGCGCGAGCACGCTCGTGCTTGCGTTGGCCAGAGAGAGACTGTTTGGCGGGCTCGCTGGCGCCTGCGCCGCGAGCGAAGTAACGCTCAGCAAAAACAAGGTTGTCAAAATCAAGAATGTGGCCAAAAACCCGAGCGAGTTTAGGCCAAAAATCCGGTTGCGAAGTAGCGACTGTGGGCGCATGAGACTCCTTTGCCAGAGCACTGCCTTGGCGCACTACTCGAGTGAATTCTTGAGCCGAGGGAACCGGGAATGGCCGGGAAAAACAGAGATTAACAGCGCAGATTCAAAACAGATATTGGGCTCGACGAGTCTATGTAGGCAAGGGCTCCCGGCAGCAAATATGATTCACGGCCAGCCGCCAGAGCACTCGGCAACAACGAGAGGGAATTGAGGAGTAAAATTCCAAACGCAACCGCGCGGAGAGCAGTAACAGGGCCGCGCGTAGCCGTGAATGGACCTGCTCCGAGGGGGAATAAGGCGACGAAAAGTACCCCTAGCGCGGCCAACAAAGCGGTGCTGCGGCACGAGAGTTGCATTTTCTCACCGCAAGGACGTAACTTTAAGCCAGTATAATCTTGTTGTCCCGTTGCGGATAGCTGCTCCGCAATATTTTCTTCTGCCAGATCGACAACAACCCCATCTACTGACGCCTGCTACACTCTGGCGTGAGCGGGAGGCGGTCTCGTATCCGCTGGCGGCAATCGGGTTCCCAGTTTGTGGGAGTTCTACGAGTATCGGCGTGACACCTCACGGGGGTTGGGGGCGCCTCACCACGAAGGGCGACGCCTTGAGGAGGAACTCCACACTGTGTGGAGCGACTATGAAATTGTCTATCGATATCCAGTCAAAACGCTCTTCACACCGAAGAACTTGAACCCGTATCGAATGAGCAAATCGCTGAAGAACAGTCGTTCAATCAGGCGTCGTAGTCGGGTAAAGGAGTGTTTCGACGGCACAAGAAATCTTGAAATCCACACGGCATCCCGTTGCTTGTTGAGCGTCGCGGGCTTCAGCTTCTTTTCGTACGCCGCAAAGGCGGCATGGTAATCGCCGCCGTAACGGTCGAGTTCCGTCGCGATGACGTATGCCTCGGCCATGGCGAGATGCGATCCTTGTCCAGCAAGCAACGTGACGCACGCACATGCATCACCGAGCAGGGCGACACGCCCCTTGCTCCATGAGGGCATGATGATCTGGGTCGCCGTTGTCTGTGGCGATCTGTGCGGCGATGCTGATACTGTCGAAGCCTTGGCGGGCGCCGTGAACACCCCGAACTTCCGCGCACAATGCTCGCGTGGACGGAATTGGACCTGTTGTTAGAAATGGCTGTAGCGAGCACTAGCGGTCAAAGTCGGCTTCGTGCACCTTTTGTGTCGTATCGAGGTATCGTGACGATTTACATCGGCGAGATCTAAGGCGCCTTACGAATTCTTCGGCCACACAACAACTCTGGCGCGGAACTCGGGTTTTGAGATAAAGTACTGGTGTTCTCGCGATGCTGCTTGGCTGCAAAAAACTTGCGTTGTTAGCCGGTCTTTCGATTGTATTGGTTGCGGTGTTTCCGCTGGCGGCAGGACCTTTCACGGCTACCCACGGACCGGTTACCGCGCTGCGAGCGCTAGCACTAGCGATACTGCTGTTCACAACTATTGCAACCCTCTCTTCTATTTTTGTCTTGTATCACACGCCGTATCGGTGTCTGATTGGCAAGTCTGTACTCGTTGCTGATAGTGGCTTCGCACTGCACCCGCCTCTTCGCTGCTAGCCCACTTACGCCGGTATTCGGGGCAGCCGGTTCTCGTCTAGTGATGCGCCAATGTCTAGGCTCGTGCCGAGAGGCCTGCACTCGCTTGCCCGATGTGAATGCCGCTGGGCATCATGTGCGGCTTCATATTGGGAATCTGCTCGCTCCGCGTCGGCTATAACTCGGTTTCCACCAAAACTGGCCTCCACTCCGGATTAATCAAGTCGGGAAGAAACAGGTCTTGATCTGTGTGGAGCACGTTGAATGTTCATGTGAACCTGAGAACGATTCTGATGTCGTCTCTATCTGAGACGGAAAGGAGACTGAACCATGAAGCTTGAATATTCGTCAGTATTACAACCGTATCTGTCAACTATCACCAGAGCAACGGTAGGCCGCCTGACGCTAGCGGCTATAACGGTACTTCTAGCATTGGCTTTCGCGAGCTGCGCCAAGAAGGTGCCCGTTGCGAAGACAGCGCCCCCGCCACCACTACCGCCACTGCCTACCGCCACGCTCGCAGCCAGCCCCGATGCCGTTGAGCGCGGCCAGTCGGTCAGACTCACCTGGGACACACAGAACGCTGACAGTATTTCAATCTCCGGCGTCGGCTCCGTCGCCGCGAAGGGCTCTACAGCTGTGACCCCGGACTCTTCCATCACATACATTTTGACCGCGAAAGGTCCAGGTGGATTAAAGGAGTCCAGCGCGCGAGTCACAGTTAACAATCCACCTCCGCGTGCGATGTCCGAGCCGGGCGCGGGAGACGAGAGATTATTCTCCCAGAATGTACACGACGTTTTCTTCGATTACGACAAGTCGGCAGTTCGTGCACAGGAAGAGAGTGTGGTTGAGCAAGATGCACGATTCCTGACCGCGCACCCGAACTACAGGCTGGTGATTTCTGGCCACTGTGATGAGCGTGGATCGGAGGATTACAACCTTGCGCTTGGTGACAATCGAGCCACTACTGTGCGCGACCAGTTGGAACGCCTAGGTGTCAGCGCTGATCATATTCGAACCATCAGCTATGGGAAGGAAAAGCCGTTCTGTACTGAAGAGACTGAGGCATGCTGGCAATTAAACCGCCGGGCCCACTTCTCCCTGCAACGTTAGACACTCATGCCGAGTCTCCGCACTCGCACGTACAGGGTTTGACTCGATGCACCTCGCTTGGCTAGATGCGTTCCAGCTGAATGCGGATCAGAACGGCCGGTCACAATTCTAGACTTGCCAGGGGAAAGCGTATAAGATTGCCCGGCGCCCGCTCATCCGTTGCCTCGGAATGGCCGAAACGGACATGGCTACACGAACACTTACCATCCCACACTTGCACGAATGAGCAGGAAAATGCAGATGGCAATTGAAACGCCGGAGATCACGTAACACATCACGCACATCCCCTTGTCCTCGTTATTGCCTTGCAGGTGGTCGGACATAGCAGACCTCCTACACGCGATTATTCCATTTTATCGTGTCACGATCCATATTCCAAAGCAATGCCGACCCGTAAAGGACTGCTACTTGCTGTCGGCCCGGACCCGCAGCCGCCGCATCGTTGCAAAAGACAGGCATCCGATCCAGCACGACCGGCCTGATCCGTCGAACCGCACCGTTGCCGCATTTATTGGCGCATCGCTTTGGAAGCCATTGTCATGGGATGGGCAAGGATGTGAGTCTAGTCAAGCAAGAACCGCACCACCCATGAACTCCTCCACGCCCCGTATAGGTGCCGATGACGACTTCCCAAATGCTACGGGCTGCAGAGTAGCCCGGATAAACTGAAGACATTAGCTGAAGGAATCGTTGCCCATAGTTTCCCCAGGTCAAGTTTGCCACCGTCATCGTCAGCATGCAGAGTCCCTACAAAATCCCCGACGCCAACGCCAAACCTCTCACCCTCAGCTTCATAGGTCACTCCTGGGAATTAAGTTCCATCCACATCCTCGAGCGTCGGCCTCAAGCCAGCGCGTACGAAGCTGTACACTTGGCGGGCGTACTATCTGAGGAAGCGTGCCGTGCCTTCCAGTCTTTGCGGAGAACACAGGCTACCAAGGCGACGTCGCCAGCGTTTGGAATAAAATCGGCAAGATATAGAGCTCTTTTGAACATCCTCTGCAATAGACCAAGCCGGGTTTTGGTGGGAGGCGCGTGACTTGAACGGTTCCCGTTGGCAGCGGGCGAAGGAGTTATTCGGCTCCGCTCTGGAGCGCGGACCGGCCGAGCGAAGCGCCTTCCTCGCGGACGCCTGTGGCGAGGATGAAGCCCTACGTCAAGAAGTGGAATCGCTGCTGAAAGCCCACCAGGATTCTGCTACCACTTTTATTGGAGCCCATCCTTACGACGACGAAGCTGAACTTGAAGATCCCTTCTGTGGCCGGCGGATTGGTGCATATCAGTTGGTGCGGCGGCTAGGTCGGGGCGGCATGGCGACGGTGTATCTCGCCATCCGTGCCGATGACCAGTACAAAAAGCAGGTCGCGATCAAGCTGATGCCTCACGGCGTCGACAATCAGGAGCTGTTACGGCGCTTTCGCAATGAACGCCAGACGCTGGCGGCACTCGATCACCCTAACATTGTCAGACTGCTGGACGGCGGCACAACCGAAGACGGCCTCCCATATCTCGTGATGGATTACGTCGAGGGCACGCCGCTCGATGAGTATTGCAATCAGCACAAGCTTTCCGTCGACGACCGCCTGCAACTTTTTCGCAAAGTATGCGAGGCGGTCAGCTACGCTCATCAGCGGCTGGTGATCCACCGCGATTTGAAGCCGGACAACATCCTGGTGGCGGCAGATGGAACTGTGAAACTGTTGGATTTTGGCATAGCCAAAGTGCTGAATCCGGAAGCGGCCGCGACTGTGGTGGTCACCCGGATCGGACAGCGGGCCATGACGCCGGAGTATGCGAGCCCCGAGCAGGTTCGCGGAGAACCGCTGACTAATGCGACCGACGTTTATTCGCTGGGAGTTGTGCTCTATGAGCTGCTGACGGGACATCGCCTCTACCAGTTGAGGTCCTACAGCATTGGCGAGATAGAACACGCCATCTGCCAACAAGACCCGGTGAAACCCAGCACGGCCGTGACTCGGCCAGAGCAGCATACTTTGCCAGACGGCACCGTGCGGACAACTACTGCAAATGAGATAAGCAGCGCGCGGCTCTGCGATCCGAAGACGCTGAGCGGCCGCTTGCATGGAGACCTGGACGCGATCGTCATGACCGCGCTGCTCAAAAAGCCGGAGCAACGATATTCCTCCGTGTATGAGCTCTCCGAAGATATCCGGCGGCATTTGGACGGTCTGCCGATCAAAGCCAGGCCTCACACCGTCCTCTATCGCGGCGCGAAACTCCTGCGTCGTCATCGGGAAGCAGCGGTGGTGGCGATGTCCGCGATTCTGATTGTTGTCCTCGGTCTCGCGGCACTCTTGCACTTCCGTACACCCTCTGCAATATCACCGGTGCAAGGATCGCCGTCGAATAGCAAAGCCGTGGCCGTGGTGGAGATCGCCAACATGTCCGGTGACCCATCGCTGAATTGGCTAGGCCCAGGCGTGGTCGAGTTGCTGACTACCGACCTTGCGCAGTCGAAAGGCCTCGAAGTGATTTCGACTGAGCGCCTGCGCGGGCTGATCGGACAGCGTGGGAATGAAACGCAACTGCTTCCGAGTCAAGTACAACAGGTGGCGAAGGAGGCCAATGCAGATATGTTTGTCAGCGGCGCGTTGTTGAAAGTGGGCGATGGTTTGCGCCTGGATTTACGTGTGCAGGACACGGGCGCGGGCCGGGTGATCTTCGCCGACAAAGTCGAAGGCAGCACGCCCCAAGCCATCTTTTCTATGGTGGATCAGGCCACTTCGAACATCCTGGCTCAAGTTGCACCCGGTCAAAATTTGCAGCCCAACGTCGGGGCGAGTATGACCTCGAACCTGGAAGCGCTTCGCGCTTATGAGGAGGGAGTCAGCTACCTCGACCGCGTTCTAACGGTACCCGCGGCGGCTGCTCTGCGGCGGGCGACGCACTTGGATCCTCAATTCGCGATGGCCTACTATCAGCTTGCGAGGGTCATGGCCATCAACGGTGGGCCCGGCAAGCTGCGTGCCATTAAACAGGCCGCAGAGTTGGCGCAACAAGTGCCCCTGCCGCGGCAGCAAAAGCTCTTGATCGAAGGCGGCCAGCTTCTCTTCGAGGGCCGGCTGGATGAAGCCGGGAAATTGTTGCAAGCAGCAGCACGGGAGTTTCCTCGCGACATCGACTTGCGCATCGCGCTCGCCAATGTCTGGCTTGCAGACTGGAAATTGGGTGAAATGGTCCCTCCCATGGAAGAAGCCGTGCAGCTGGACCCACGCTCGGCGAACGCGTATTTGCTGCTGGTCTACGGTTACGCCTGGCAGGGAGACTTCTCGCGCTCCATGAATGCAGCTGACATGTACACCCGCTTACTGCCGGCCAATGATCCCAATCCTCTCGACGTCCGCGGCGATGCCCTGCGCATCCTGGGCCACTATAAGGAAGCGATTGCTGTCTACCAGCGGCTGGAGCAGTTGTCTGCTCCGGAGTTCGCTGTGACCCCGCTAAAAATAGCTCTCAGCTACCTCTACTCCGGCCAATATGAGCAGGCCGAAAGCACGGCACGCGCGGACTACCAGCACGCTGCCGGCGCGGAACATGCTAGCTCGGCAGCCGTGCTTGGCGACATAGCCGTAGGACGCGGCCGGCTGGAGGAAGCGCTGGCTCGCTATGAGGAAGCCGCCCGCATCTGCCAGAGTGAGCAGCCGGATTGGATCTCCGGGCCGCTGTTGAAGGCGGCCATGATCGATTTCGAGCAGCAGGATCCAAGCGCTGCCCTGGCCTTGAGCCGGCGTTTCCATTCACCCTGGGCAAACGGCGTCGCCGGCACGGCAGAGCTGCTCTTACACGAGGACGCGGCCGCGGAAAAAGACCTGCAGCTCCTGCGCACCGGAGTCGCTGCCCAACGTGGCGATTATATCGGCGATCGAAGCGCTCAGCTCTTTCGCGTGCTGGCCGCAGACTATGCCGGCCAGCCGCAGGACATCATCGCGCAATGGCCGGAGCTCGCCGGCGAGCAACGCAACTGGTTCGAGCTCAGTGTCGGACGAACCTACCTGGCGCTTGGCATGATGCAGGATGCCGAGTCCCATTTGCGAGCCAATCTGCTGGACCAAGGCAGTTACGGAATGCCTGAGCAAACCCTCCTGTGCAGCTATCTTTCTCGCCTTCTCACCCAGTTCTACCTGGGTGAGGTCTGCGAGAGGACGGGCAGGAAAGCCGAGGCCCTCGCCGACTATAAGGAATTCCTGAGCCACTTCGAGAACTCCAGCGCCCGGCTGCCGCAGATTGCCGAAGCGCGCGCCGCCTTGCAGCGCTTGCAGTAATCTGTGCGAGCCATGTGATGCGGGGCGATCGCGGTTACCTGAATTGCTTCTTCGGCCTCGCTCTTGCTTAGCCATTCCTGGTGCGTGGGCCTGCTTTTACTCTGGTTTTGACCTTCATGGTGATTCTCTCCTTTCCTCTCTTGTGAATTGATTGAAACCCTGGTTTTCCCCTGACTCAGCACACGCTAGCGATCGTCGGCAAGGCGCTGCGCGCTGGCGTGTTCACCGTTGGCGGTTACTGACCTCTGCTCCCGTTGTTAGGATTGGGACCTCCAGCTTTCAGATTGCTGTTTACCTTCATGGCTGCTCTCCTTTCTTCCGAACTAAGGTCGTTATTCTGCCCTCATCTCAATACGAGCAAACCGATTAGAAAACGGCTCCCGCGAGTCAATAAAAAGCCGAGCCGACTCGGCTCGGCGCTGAGACATTAGCGGGCATCAGGCGTGGCGATCAATGCGTAGGGACGGTGGGTCCCGCTTTGATAGTGCTCTTGATCCGGAGACCGCTGGATCTGCCGTAGCCGCGATCCAGTTCGGAATCGGCCAGTTCCAGGGTGCCGCCAGGATGGGCGGGCATCATGGCTCGTTCCGCCTCGCTAAGGCTGGAACGAAACTCAGCGTTTTTCCAGGCGCGAATGATATCTTGCTGTGACATGGTATTTTGCTCCTTTTCAGAATCCAGGGCTTGTCTCTACCCTCATCTCAATACGCGCAGACGGATGAGAAAACGGCTCACTTCGGGCAAAAAGGGCCGGGCTTTGTAGTTTTTGAGACAGTGGTAGGGTAGTCGTGGGGTCTCCACCCTGTTTCGGACGTGCTCAAGTGTACTGTGAGCTTGGTCCCGGAGGTCTGAAAAGCAGCAGCGAGGGCACGCGCATCGGTTCTGCTAGTCGCAACAATCCATAGCCGATTCCTGCCAGTCCTGTCATCAGCCCTGGCGATTCGATCGCTTGCGGCGTTCCGCAACGCCAACCATGCTCCCGGATATCCCCCAGGATAGACGCCGCAGCTCGTTGAATTCGGGCGTTCCAATAAGAGTCGTCAAGCAGATCCTTGGCGCGCAGTAACAGCTCGATAACACCTAGATCACCATGGCACAAGGAATGGTCCAAGCCAAACCCTCGGTCAAGCGTGGCACTCAGAGCAGCGTTGATTTCATTCCGAATTTGTGCGGGGTTGAACAATGAGAAAATGTCGAGCCGAGCCAGACCGATACCAGCCAGTCCGCGACACCAGGACGTCGGGAGATTCGCGTTCAGCTTCGCAACTGTGCCGCGGGAGGGATCGGACTTGTCTTGCTCGCCACCAGTTTCGGTGAATATTTGTGTGCGTTCGTATTCCATTGCTGCCCGAGCTATAGTCTGGAAACGCTCGTCTCCTGTGCTCGCGGCCAATCGAAGTAGCGCCCAGGCAATTCCGGCCCCACCGTGCGCCAATCCTATTGCGGGTTGTGGGCCGCAAGAAGGAATGACCCAACCCGCACCGCGATTCATAGTCTGCGTCCGGGCAATCAGGTGTTCGCCAGCCTGCACGGCAGCATTTCGAACCTGCGGCGACGGGCAGACCTCATATAGCGCCAGCAAACTCGCAATGTATCCAGCGGCGCCGGCGTAAATGTCAAGTTGCTCATCTTGGTCGATTAATGATGGGAGTTGCTCGACAAACTCGATGGCGTCTGCCAGCAGCGAGTGATCGTTCCACAATACGCCCAGATGCGCATGCGCATAGATGATTCCTCCCCAACCTGCCAGGGCTCCAGTCCATGAGATCGAATCACGGTTCTTTTTAAGCTCGCGCTCGAAAGTGGCCCAGGCAGCGCGCGCCAAATGCGTGTAACGCTCCTCGCCAGTGATGTTGCCCAGGTAAGCCAGAAACAACGTAACGCCGGGAATACCATCATAGAGATCCAGTCCCAGCGGTAGCACCGACCACTGTCCGCTCTCTTCACGAACGAGTCCGAGCCACGTTGTAACCTCATCGCCGCGTAGCGCCAGCCTGGCCAATCGGTCGCCGATGGCACGCGCTGCTGCTAGAAGCTCGTTGCGCGCGGGGAACGATTGTGGCTTCGGCGCAGCAAGTGAAGCTTCCACCTGCTGCTCTGGCTCCGGGGCGAGCGTCGCCAGCGAGGCATGAATAAACCACAGTTGACGGCCCAGGTCTTCCTCGCTCAGCAATCCTAGCTGCTGGTGGACCAACTCCAGCCCCGATCGTGGCAGGAAACTGGTAATCCGCGCCCCCGAGCTGGTCACCAGGTCTCGCGACTTCACTTCGGTCGTAAAGATGGGGATGTCTGCGTTTTCTAAATCGTGACGCTCCGCCGCCACCACCCTCGCCAGATAGGGTTCGTCCTCGGTGGCCACCCACAGCCGGTCAAACAACTGCTCCCGCTCCAGCGCGTCGCCCAGCATGTCGGGATGGAAGCTCTCGCCCAGCAAGACTTCGTATGTCCGGGTCGCCCGCAAGACCAGACGCACTCGGTCGTTTGAGAAGGCTGTCAGTGGACCATGGCCGGAGAGCAACCGTTCACGATAGCGCATCAACAAGCGATAGACCTCGGCGAATCCCGCGGCAATGTCTTCGCTGTAGTCCAGCAGATCAACCATTTCACTGCCGGTAAGCGAGGGGCGGTTCTGAACCGTCTTGCTGGTGACTCGCTTCCTAGTGAACTGCATCTCATCGGTGGCAGCTTTCTCCCATTGCGGAACGGCGAACGGAGTAAGTTGACCCGCTTGGCTTCCCAAACCGCTGATGTCGATCCCCTCCCGCTCCGTATCTCCCCAAATGCGCTGCGGCAATAGTCCAATTCGCAACACCGAGGTTGCCAGGGTGTAGGCCGCGGGGTCCTCGCGTTTTGCGGTGGCCAAGTCTTCCGGACTGGCGTGAAACAGTGCCTCCAGGTCAATGAGAACCGGTCGTTCTCCGGCGGCGATAACATTCTCGCTGTGAAAGTCGGAGGCTTGCAGCACGTATAACAAAGCCAGATAGCCTCCCTGCCGCCGGTAGAAACGGCGCAGTTCATCTTCCGAAGCACACGGCGCCGCGGCGACGAACTCGACCCACCCGTGGCTGCCGGCGTCCAGAATGTTCAGAGTTCGAAATCTTGTTTCTTTCAAACAGTCGTTGCTCCAATCGAGCAGAGCTTGGAAATGGACGTCCACCGACATGGACCGTGGTTTGTAAACCAGCCGCCAGCCGGAAGCGAATTTCAGAATGAGGACACATCGGCCCTCCTTATGCGTGTCGCCCGTGTCTTCCACCCCCACCAACACGCCGGGGTCCGCCTCCGGACCAAAGGCCTTGAGAATTCGCGGCCAATCACTTGACATGCGGCCCAGCAGCTCCAGACTGAAGGCCAGCCACAAATCGACGCAGTTGACCACTTGGCGAGCCAATACCGGATATTCCAGAAGGATAGCCATGCGCTTCTCGGCTTGACCGATCTGCCGTACAAAGCTGCGAAAGCGCTCTCCCGGAGTGCTCCCCTCGAGTACTCCCTCAAGCCGGGCCACATTCAATTCCAAGGCAGCCGTGCGGGCAATCATGGCCAGCAGCCTCTTCGCTAAGATGGGGAACAGGATGTGAACTACAGTGCCTGGGTCTATCGGGCCATTGGCAAACTTACTGAACAGTACTTCCGTCTCCGGGCGTAGTCCGGCAAGTGACGCCTGGATTAGCGGTTCGACCAGATACAAAAGATCGAAGGAGTTGTCGGCTTTTTGTAGCGGCGGAGAAGGCAAGCTCCCGGGGCCAGAGGAAGCAGAAAGCACACTCTGGGTTTTGCTAAGCCACTCCGGTGTGGGCACATGGCACCGGAAGAGAGATGCTGGCTCGGCGAGAACCCTCAGCAGTTCGGCTGGGCTGACTCCGTCCATGGCTAATCGCTGGGCATAAACCGTCGGGTTCTTGAACGGGGCTTGCGCCCGCCAGCGTTCGATTCGCTCTTCGGCCCGCGCGCGCTCGGCCGCTGTCAACTCGGGAGCGTTGCCGTCGCTCCGCAGCAGAGCAAGGCGTTCCGTCAGGGTGAGCGCCTTGTACCATTTGGGGTGCCAAGGAGGGTATTCGCCTGTCGCCAACGGGTGAGGTTCCATGAACTCACCCTTTGCGGCTGGCTGGTCCAGCTTTGATATTGCTCTTCACCTTCATGGTTGTTCTCCTTTCCTTCTAATTCGGGGCTGCTCTTCAGCCCTATCTCGATCGCCCGAACGGATCGAACAGCGCAATGCGCTTTGGCGACGCTCAGATATCAGTAGGTGTAGCCGTTGCTAGGCTGTGCTCCGCCGGCCCGGAGGGTGCTCCGGACCCGGAGTCCACTGGTCGCTGAAAAGCTGCGATCCAGTCCCGAGTCAGCGAATTCCACAGATCCGGCCGGATTGGCCGGCAGCGTCGCCCTCTGTGCCTCGCTCAGGCTGGAGCGAAACTCAGCACTCTTCCAGGCGCGAATAATATCTTGATGTGACATGGTCGTTTCTCCTCGTCTCTGATTTAGGCTTACTTTCGCCCTCAATCACATACGCGCAAATCGTGGGCCGATCGGCTCACGCGCTCCAAGAAAATATCTATGAGGTGATTGGCACGATTGTTTGAGGCCTAAGGAGTAGAAGCGGAGGGCTTCAGGGATGGGCAATGACCATCAGCGTCGAGGCTCGCCGCAGGACACACTCCAGTGATCGCGCCAGTGTCTCCGGATCAAGCGCGGCGAAGCTTTCGTCCAGAATGATCATGTCGGCCTTCTGCAGCAGTGTGCGCGCAATGAACAATCGACTGCGCTCACCGTGCGAGAGCTGCCAGCCGGTCTCGCCCACCATCTGCAGGAGCCCTGCCGGCATGCGCTCGAGCAGGTCATCCAGTCCGAGTTCCCGGCAGACAGCCTCGGCTTCGCGAAGATCTTCATCCCGTGGAGGCCAGCCGCGCCCCATCAGCAGGTTGAAGGCGAAGGTCTCAGTCAGAACATGATTTTCATGGAACTGCGGTGCGGCCACGACTCGCCGTCGCCAGCCGGCATCGCCCAGGGTCTGCCGATCCAGTCCCCGAAGCAGTAGCAGGCCCGACTGCGGAGGCCGCAAGCCGGCCAGCAGCGAGGCCAGCGTGGATTTACCACCCCCAGAAGCTCCTTCCAGCAGAATCCGGTCGCCACTCTCAATCGTCAGGCTGCATGCTTCGAGTACCGGCTTGCCGCGATCCTGGTACTGAAACCACAAGTCCCTTGCCTCGATGAGCGTACCCGCATAATCGCCCGTGCTCGACGGGCTGAACGCGAACAAAGGTGGCCCCACCAACTCAGGTCGTGCCGCTGCCTGAAACAGAGATTCGATTTGCTTCCAGGAGATGATCGCGTCGGCAATGTTCCCCAAGCCTGAAACCAGGCGGCGCAACGCGCTATAGCCGAGCAGGATTCCACCGAGCGTGATCGCCAGCCCGGTTGTTGAAGCGCGGCCTAAGACAAATGCAGGAACGAGTCCCAGCAGTGCGAGAATCATCCAGCCTCGGGGCACAAGCGACATCATCATCACGGCAGATTTGTCCATGCGCGCCGACACTTCGAGATAGCGGTCCAACACTTCGTCTTCGCCGCCGTGCCACCTCTCGCGGGGTAGTTGGGCTAGGCGAGTGCGGTGTCCGACCATGCGCTCGATCAGGTCATGGGTCATGCTCAGGCGAGATCGTGCCCAGTCTCGCCGACCTGCGAAATAGGATGAAGTAATAAACAGCATCAGCCCGGCCCAAGCTAACAAAAGCACAATCTCAATTATTCCGGCCGCACCCCACGCGAGAACGATCACCGACGCCGCCAATTCCACGACTGCAATCAACACAAGGAAGCCGCCGCTGAGAGCCAGCGACTCAACCGCTTCCGACTCGATCACTTGGCCAAGGAATTGGCCGATGCCCTGATGGCGGATCTCGTCCGGCATAAGACGCAGCGCGCCGTAGAGAAGCCGCCGCTTCAGCAAAGTTCCGGCCCCGACCGAGAGCACTCCTTGCCACCAGCTTTCGAGCAGCCGGAATGGCACAATCGTAAGCAACAACAGCGCCCAGGCCAACAGCCATCCTCGATCGAAACGTCCTTCAAGGGCACCTTTGCCCACCAGCCACCAGGAAACGATCCAAAGAAAATACTCCACGCCGTATGCCGCGATGAGTATGACCAAATGCTGTGGCAGACGCATGCGGCGGGCCTGTTGCCAGAAGCTTGAACCCGGCGATGCGCGAAGCTGCCAGCAGGTACCGAGATGCTTGCTGCGCAGCCGCTGCCGGATCAGCCCAGCTTTTACCCGCTCGCTCTGGCGCCCAGTAATTCCAGCCTCCCCGACCAGTTGCTCGATCTCGGGCTCTAGCTGTGCTTCCATTTCGCAAACCATGGCTTTGCGGAAGCTTTCCGGAGACACCCACACGACGTGAAAGCTTGGGGTGAGCAGCGAAAGCCGGTTTCTACTGCCGTGTAGGACGACCAGAAATTTTGCTGAGCCTTGGCTCGGCAGTCGCCACAAAGCTGGGCTTGCCTGGAGGAACTGATCGACAGCTTCGTAGCAGCATGAGACCGCATGGGCCTCGATACCCAACCAGTTGCTCGCGGCTTTGATCCAATCACCTGTGGTGTCGTCATCCAGCAAAGCCGAAGACGGCACCGTGGGAACTTGCGTTGCATGCTGCGAGAGGCCACTCCTGTGGGCCAGTACTTCCACTGCCTGGCCAAGCCGCTCGACCGGCCACGCGAATTCATCTAGCCGATCGGTCACGCACTCGCCCTCCTGGATTGGGTTACCAGGCTACCGCTCTCCAGCTTCAGCCGTCGCCACACCGAACTTGACCACAGGCCTTCGCGGACCTGCTCCTCCGCCTCCAGCAGGCTGCGGTAACGCGAGCACTCCTGGCGTGCCAGTTGAGAAGGTTCGCCATCTTCGACAATTCGTCCCGCTTCGATGACCAGCACACGCGGAAACAAAAACGTGTCACCGATATCGTGGGTTACACAAATTATGGTCGCATCCCGCCAATGATCGCGCGCCTGCGAAAGCAGTTTGTGTCGTTGCTGCCGAGCCAGACCCCGGAACGGCTCGTCCAGAAGCGCCAGCCGCACTCCCGGCTTGAGCAGGGCGCGTCCCAGGCGCACACGTTGACCTTCCCCGCCCGAGACCAAAGCTCCGCTTTCGCCCAGTTGCGTTTGAAAACCGTCGGGAAGTTTGGAAAGCAGCTCCCGCAGTTCTATCTCGTCCAGTAACTCCGGGTCGGGAATTGCATCCGCAGGTGCACCGTACAGCAGGTTGTCAAGGAATGACCCGTTCCAGAGCTGGACTGCGGGATCGACCCAGCCGATCTGTTGGCGCAGGCGATCAAGCCGCGCTGGATCCAGCGGAACTCCATCGACCAGCACACGTCCACCGGCAGGCTGGTGCCAGCCCAGGAGAATCCCAAGGAAGCTCGACTTACCGGCGCCTGACGGTCCCACCACGGCCACGTGACTTCCAGCTTCGATCGTCAGCTTCACGTCCTGGAGGATAAGGTGACCGGAGAGACGAACGCTGACGCTTTCGAACCGGATGGATATTCCGTTTTGATCCTGTGCTTTGGCAACGTCCAGCCGTTGCGGGACCTCGAACTCCGTCTGCGATTCCTCGCGAGCTCCCAGGGGTTCAAGCAGGCGTAGCGTGGTGTTGCGCAAGCTCGGATAACGCCAGGCAATTTGCGTAATGTCCTGACCGAGCATTGGCAGATTCAATGCCCAATAGACCAGCAGCAAGACACTGCCCGATTCGCCCACTCGCGAGGTGTAGTTCAGCAGTAGCCAGGCCGCGAGTCCGAAGCCGGTGAAGAATTGCGCAGCCTCAATCCAAACCACTCGGCGCTGTAATCCCAGACCGGCATCTGCCCATTCCCCCAGCAGACTCTCGTGTTCCTGCCGCAACGACCCCTCTGCGCTATGGGTGTGCAGAGGAACCAATCCTCTTAACGCATCAAGGTAGAAGCGGCTGAGCGCGCCGGCGTGATTGCGCGCTCGCATCTCGCATTCGGCTAGCATCGGTTGCGCCGATAGCGGAAGACCCAAAGCAAGCACGCCCGCTACGATGGCCAAAGGTGCGCTGGCAGGAGCGAGCCAGATGATTCCTGCCGCAGTCAGGGCGAGTTGGAATGTTGAGCGGAGCAGTTCGCTGCCAAAGTCGGAGAATACGCGAATGCGATGCATGCTGTGACTGCGCTCTGCCATGTCGGAATTAAGACGGCTGTGGAAATAGCGATCACCTAGCCGAGGAATCTTCTCCAGGAACGCAATTCGTAAGCGCGACTCCAGGCGCCGTCCCATACGCAAGGTGGCTGAGGCAATGGGAAATTCCAGCAGTAGAAGGACGCCGAGAAACATCAGAAGTAACCCTATGACGCCCAGCCGCTGGCCGGATATCCCGAACTCCTGCGTCAGATCGAGAAGACTGCGAAACAATAGAGCCTCGACTATCACGCCGCCCGCAGCCAGGAAGAGCGCGCAGCAAACGGCCAAAGGCGTAAGCAACCCATCCTCACGAACCATGCGGAAGAGTTCGCGACTTGCGGAGACCGGCGACTCTTCGAGAGCCGCAACCAACTCTGGTGACAGCGGACGGCGCTCTTGGCTCTGTCGCGCTGTGCTTTTCGCGGCAGGTCCTTCATGTTTTAAACCTTTCCCGTGTACCAACACGGCGCCGCGAAAGAAAATCTGTTCTTGGCCGTCGTCGTCCAGAGGTGCGGTACGAACCGACCAATAATTGCCGGGAATGACCTGCCGCTCGCCGTCGGTTTCCTCCTGGCTTTTTTCGAACAAGAAATCGAGGACTTTGCTCACCTCCAACCCGGCACGCACCCCTCCCGAGCCGATCATTGCTGCCAGCGTCCGCGCGGAGGCTTCGAGCGCAGCCAGCGAACGCCAGCCGGGCTGCGCAACCGCAGACTGGATCAGGTGATCGGCTGTTCTGCTGCTGACCCCGAGTTCGAGCAGCTTGCACTGCAGCGGCCCGAGAAACTTCTCCGATGTGGCCCACTCGCGCCAGGTTTTCACTGGAACCGATAACCTATGAAGGTAAAGACTCGCGACAAACTGCTCACATGTGGGCCATCGCCGCCCAGTTGCGGGATCCATGACTTGAACGAATCGCCCATGATGCCGCCAGGCCACTACGAAGTGGGTGATTCCATTGGCCAGCGTGACGACCACAATTGCGGGGAGGGTTTCGGCCTTCGGGCTGAGCACATAGTCCGGCGGGACCATGATCTGCTCTGCGTCCAGGCCAAGTTGCACGGCAACTTCCTCCATGGTGTCGATCGATGTGCCATCAACATCGGTTTGGCAGCCTTCGCGCAGGCGACCGTAACTCACCGGAATACGGAACCCTTCCAGAAGGCATTTCAGCGACGCTGGGCCACAGTCCATAGCCGAGGTCTGCACCACCTCGGGAACAATCAAGCGACGATTGCCTGCCAAGCGGATCCTCATGGCTGTGCGGCCTCGGAGGCTGTTGTGGCGTTTGCCGGCGCGGCTAACTCCTTCCCGACCATACGCAACACGAGACCGGCAGGCGAGATGCGCTCGACTTGGACCTCGACGCTTCCCGGCAATCCATGTTGCAGCGGTATACGCGAGCTGGTACTCGAATCCAACGCCAGTTCCACGCGAATGTGTCCGTCGCGGACCTCGCTGGCTACATTGGCGACGGTTGCGGTGACACTGCCGAACTGCGTCCAAGGAAAACCCTGGAGTCGCATGCACGCCTGCTGGCCCCGACGAATCCTGCCCAGAGCGTCGGCGGGTAAGAAACTCGCCACCACGCGCAGATTGCCTGATGGGATGACATCGGCCAGCTTGTCGCCTTCCCGCACCACCGAGCCAAGTTTGAGATTGGCTACCTCGCCCAGTTTTCCGCTGACCGGAGCACGAATCAGACGCCGCTCCACTTCGTCGTCCAAGCGATTCACTTCTGCCGCGGTAGTTGCCTTCTGACCCTGTAACCGACTTACTTCGCTCTTCAGCCCTTGCAGCCGCGCTTGGCGATCTTCCTGTTCCGTGAGTTGTTGCGATTCCAGGTTCGTGACCGCGAGATGGAAACTATCGGCGGCGGCGCGGTGCTGTTGTGCGTCGGCCTCGGCGCGCTCCCAATCAGCACTGGAGACCACGCCTGCGCGATGCATCTGTTGTACGCGCTCGGCTTCTTTTTCGGCAAACTGGGCGGCGGCTTCCGCCTCGCGATAGTGAGCACGAGCTTCGTCCAGGGCCCCACCGGCGGAACCTTTCTCGTCCTGCGATGCTTTTTCCTCTGCCGCGACCTGATTTTGCAGGGAATCGATTTGAGGCCCGAAGCTCACCAACCGCGTGCGTTCCTCGCTTAGCTGAAGCTTTTGCGCATCGGCGTCAAGCTCGACCAGCACCTCTCCGGCCTGCACCTGACGCCCGATCGTAAGATTGCTTTCGACTACACGGCCGGAGAATTCTGCATCAACCGGGTGTGCTGCCCGGTCTACCTCCAGATCGGCGCTGTCACTGACGGCATACACCGAGACGCGCGCCAGCAGAAACCAACAACTCCACAAGACCAGCAGCACGCCTGCCAGTAGCAATACCCATGTCACGTGACGAGAATCGTCCGCCTCGAGGAAGCGCTGCGTTCGTGCGAAAGGAGTTGACATAGAATTCACCGCGTATCCAACAGAACTCGCCGCACGTTATCCACCCGAAACTACCCCATGCGGCAAAAAAAGCCGGCGAAAACCCGGCTTGAAGATTCATGAACCCTCAGCCCTTCCGGCTGACCGGTCCAGCCTTGATGTTGGTCTTTACGCTCATGGCTGTTCTCCTTTCCTTCCGATTCAAGGTTGCCGTTTTGCCTTCATCCCGATACGCGCAAACGGCGCACGAAACGGCTCACCCAAGAAGGAAAATTTCGGGATTGGTACAACTCGTCGCCCTACCCGACAGAAACATCATGGTAAAATCGCCTCCGCGAAAAAGGCCAGCGCTCACTGGCAGGGCTTATTCCGATGCTCGGATTCCAAATTCCGGCCTAGCATAAGTCATGAATTCCGGCAGTCAACCAACGCCTGACCCTCCATCCGAAAACGAAGACCGGAAGGACGTAGATCAGTTTGTGCAGTCGCTCTACGGCGAGCTGCGGCGCCTTGCAGGATCCTATCTACGCCGGGAGCGCCCGGGACACACGCTCCAGCCCACCGCGCTGGTGAATGAGGCCTACCTGCGGCTGATAGAGCAGCATGGCGACAAGTGGAACGATCGCAATCACTTCTTTGCCATCGCAGCGCAGACGATGCGTCGTGTTCTGGTAGACCACGCTCGCCGTCACCGTGCTGCCAAACGCGGTTCCGGTGGTCCAAAGCTCTCGTTGGACGAGGTGCTCGCGTCCTCGAGCGACAACCCTGGAGAACTGGTTGCGCTCGATCAACTACTCGATCGGTTGGCGCGATTGGATGTACAGCAGGCTAAGGTTGTCGAGCTGCGTGTCTTTGCCGGTCTGACGGTGGAGGAAGCTGCTGAGGTGCTGGGCGTCTCGCCGGCAACGGTCAAGCGCGACTGGGCGATGGCCAGGGCCTGGATCGCGCGCGAAATGGACAGGCCAGCACAGTTATGAACCCCGAGCGCTGGCAGCAAGCGAAAGAGATCTTTTCCTCTGCGATGCAGCTGGAGCCCGGCGAGCGAGAGGAATTCCTTAAGCGCGCCTGCTCCGATGATTTTGCATTGCTGGAAGAAGTGAGATCATTGCTCTCCTATCA
>JASHXK010000148.1 GCA_030043575.1 Terriglobales bacterium | reverse complement strand
GGTACAGCGTCACAAGCCCGCCCAGCGACGAACCGCCCAGCCCGCAATTGGCCTCGCCCGGCAGCGTGCGATAGGCGCGGTCAACGAAGGGCTTCAGCTCCTCGACCAGCATCTGGCCGTAAGCATCGGCCTGGCCGCCGCCGAGGCGCTTGTCCTCGACCGGCGTGTACTCGTCGATGCGATGCTTGCCGGTGTTGTAGATGCCGACGATGATCAGCGGCTCGATCGCTCCCGCGAGGGTCAGCTCATCGGCGGTCTCGCCCATGCGCCAGTAGTTGCCCTTGGTGAAGGAGGTTTCGGGATCGAAGAGGTTCTGCCCGTCCTGCATGTAGAGCACGGGAAAACGGCGGTCGGGCTGCTCATCGTACATCGGCGGCAGGTAGACGATGAAGTCGTGCTTCTCGTCGACAACCTTCGAAGGAAACTGCTGGTGCAGATGCAGACGGTACTTCAGATCGCCCACCGCGGCGGAGGCAGGATTCATCTTGGTTGAAGTGGACATAGAGGCGGCGCGGATGTCCTTATTGGGTGAAGTGGAACTGGATTTTGGATTGCCCGGAATTGGATGCGTCTCCTGAATTTGTTGCCGCTTGGGAACGGCATTATTTTCACGTCCGTTCTGCGTATTTCTTAAAAGCGTCGATCCCCACCTGCGTATATTGCCCGACCTCGATGATGTATCCGTCGGGATCGCGCATGTAACATCGCGTCTCGTGGCCGTGGTTGTCGAGCGGCTCGGTCAGAAAGTGCGCGCCCTTCGCCGTCCATTGCCGATAGCAAGCCCAGATGTCGGCGACGCGCAGGTTGAGAAAGCTGCTGAAGGTGTTCAGATCGCGCGGAGGCTCGAGAAAGACCTCGGGCTTGTCGGGCGTCGGGCCGCCGCCAAAGTTCAGAATGATCCAGGAATTGGCGAGCTTGATGTAAATCGGGTGCTCGCGGATGACCCTGCCGCCCAGAACTCCAACGTAGAAATCCTGGGACCTCGCGAGGTCCTTCACCGTCAGAAAGTGAGCAAGGTAAAAACCTTCTCGGGCGATGGGAGCTTCGGGCAAGTTCATAGGGTCGAGTGTCATCCTGTAGAATTGTGGCTCCTAGAGCGATGCATCAGTTCTTGAAGGGGCATGCCTTCAGGCGTGCCGCAAAGGCCAGTCAGGAGATCGGCTTTAGCCGCTGAGGGAGCGAAACCTCAGGGCCTAAAGGCCGAACTTCCATAACGCTCCTGACGGCACGGCTGAAGCCGTGCCCCTTCAAAGCCTGCTTTGCCCATGAGGGTCGCTCTAGAGTATCAAGACATCAGTTTAGATTCATCAAAATCTCTCTCTCCGAGGCATACATACAGTGAATCGTGAATTCCACCGTTGGTGGTCGAACGACCTGCAACGCCATATGGATCTGCTGGTCTTCGGACACGACGGTCCGAAGGTCCTCGTCTTTCCCACATCGCAAGGCCGCTTCTACGAGTACGAAGACAACAAGATGATCGCCGCGCTGGCCGATCGCCTGGAGAATGGCTGGCTTCAGGTCTATTGCGTCGACAGCGTCGACGGCGAGAGCTGGTACAACAAGTGGGCGCATCCGTACTGGCGCCTGCAGCGGCATCTGCAATACGAGCGCTACATCCTGAACGACGTGCTGCCGCTGATGTGGAACAAGAACTGGAATCCGCGGACGATTCTCACCGGCTGCAGCTTCGGCGCCTATCACGCGCTGAACCTCGCGATGCGCCATCCCGACAAAGTCACCGACTGTGTCTGCATGGGCGGCGCTTACGACATCAGAAAGTTCCTCGATGGCTGGTCTAGCGACGACGTCTACTTCAACAATCCGCCCGACTACCTGGCCAACTGCACCGACGGCTGGCGCTACAACCACATTCGCACCGTGCTCTCGACCGGCGAGTGGGACATGTGCTGGAACGATAACGAGCGGATGGCGGGAATCATGCGCTGGCGCGGCATTCGCCACGAGCTGTACGTCTGGGGCGACCAGAGCTATCACGACTGGCCGTGGTGGCGGCCGATGGCGCGGGCGTATCTGGGATAGCGGTTACTCGCGCCGCAGTTCGGTCATGGGGACTTTGGCGGCGCGCTGCGCCCTAACGTCGGCGCGGGCTTCGCAGGCGGATGTGGACTTTGGAATCTGAGCCTGCTTTACACGTGGGGAATAAACTCGGGTTTCAAGAGTGCTTCCTGTCAGGGCACGACTTTAGTCGTACCGATCCGCGGTTCATCCTCTAATCCGAGCCGGCTTTTAGCCGGCGACACAGGCGCAATCCGTTTTTCGCAGCATATTCAGTTGGTGGACACACTCGGTTATCGCACCCGCGCGTCTGTGCTTTCGTCGGCGCCCTGTCCGTTCGGATTCATCGGCCGCAGGATCAGCAGCTTCGATTTGCCTTCGCGGCCGCCCGGCACGAGCACCAGCCGTTTGGCGGAATCGTAGGCTACCGTGTGTCCCTTCACTTCGGTGAGAATGTTGTCCAGCGCAGTAAGATTGCCTTTCGCTGACATCACCAGCAGTGCGCCCTCACTCGCCGCGTAGAGCGTGTGCGAGTCTTCGTCGAGCCACAGCGCGTCCACTCCCTCGGGCGCGCTCACGCGAGAAACCTCGGCACCCGTGTCGGCGCTTATAGCGAGCACCGCCCCACGCACCGATACGTACAGTTCGTGATATTGCGGATCGTAGACCAGCCCAGTTGGTTGCGAAGCGTTCAGCGTGAAGCGGTTCAGGATTTTGAGCTGGGGATCAAGCGCGACGATCTGGTGTTGGTCTTGCACGGTGACGAATATCATGCCGTGATCGCCGAACCCCAGACCGCGCGGCATGCCGCCAAGATCAACCTTGGCCACGTCCTGCTTCGTGCGCACATCGAGCTGCGACAGCGTTCCGGCATCGGCATCCGCCCAATACAGCTTTCCATCGTCGAGCAGCAGTGCGTCCGGCGAGCCTGGCAGCGCGATCGAGTCGATCACCTTCCATCCGTCTGTGCCGATGATCGCGATGGAATTGCTGCCGTGATCGGCAACGTAAACGCGGCCGGCCTGCACATCGACGGCAATCGATCTCGGCGATTGCAAGCCTGTGATCTGCGCAATGGTGCGGCGTTTTATTGGATCGAAGACGTCCACCGCCGACGCGCCGGGGTGAGTCAGC
The DNA here is from genome assembly GCA_030043575.1 of Terriglobales bacterium. Lineage (GTDB taxonomy): Bacteria > Acidobacteriota > Terriglobia > Terriglobales > Acidobacteriaceae > Bog-257. Next base: position 2,020 of record JASHXK010000148.1, on the reverse strand, counting down.
AACAACATTCCGTTGGCGAAGGCCATCGGACCGAAGCCAGGTGAGCCAGACAGATTCACCATGCCGATCTGGCGAAGGTCGGAGGCGCTCGCAACCCAGGACGTGAGCAAAGCTAGAGCGACGAGAGATCGGGCAAGACGCATGACAACTCGCGAAGGTGAGATGCTCGGCGAAGGAGGTAAGGCTGCCTGCAAAGCGGTCAAGCGCGCTGAACTTCAGTGCGGCTTTGACGCCAGCCTTGTTGCAATCCTGCCACTTGGCTGGCAAGAACGCCCTTATCGGCGAAACTTCTCCATCCACGACCGCGTCCCTGGATACCGGCACGAGAAAGATGCGACCCGTGCCGCGGCCGACAACGCATCGCGAAAATTGTATCCCGGCTGCGAGATGTAATAGCAAAACGCGCCATGAAAGACGTCGCCGGCCCCCAGGGTGTCGACGGCGCGAATTTTGCACACCGGCATCGTGCCTTTCTCATCGCGGTCGAGAAATCGTGTTGCCGACCCGCCGCGCGTGATGGCAATTCGCCCGATCCCCCGCTCGCCGAGGAAATCCAAGACGTCTTCAACGTCGCGGCAACCAGGCGGCCGATAATCATCCGAGCAAATCGCAATTGCGATATGCGGCAAAAGCCGATCCATCCCTGTTTTCCAACTTCCGCTATCGAGTACAACTGGAATGCCGCGCTCCTGTGCTGCTCGGGCCGCCGCAATGCACAACTGCATGTAATGCCCATCCACCTGCACAATCGATACGCCGTGCAGCCAGCGCGGATTGAACTTCGCCGGAATTGACGAGAACACCGCCGCGTTCGCCGAAACTAAGGCCCGCTCACCTGTCCGGCGAAGAACCATGATCGAAGAGAGCGGCGGCGCTTCGATTCGTTTGCGTGCGAGATCATGCAGCTTGATGGAGAAGCGTTCGACGTCATCACGAATCACTGTGCCTAGCGGATGCGCGCCGGCCGCACTCAACAGCGACGCTCTTCCGCCGAGAAATGCGAACGTTGCCGCGGCATTCGCCGAAGGCCCACCCGCCGACAACTGCTGGCCGGCCACTGAGATCTTCTGATTGCGATGCGGAATCTCGTCGACGGTGTAGCTGATGTCAACCGTCGCCAGGCCAACAAACAATCCCGCCGGCCGATGATGCCTATGATTTACTCTCATCGTTGCGAACGTCATTCCCGGTAGCGCTGCCCGACCGCAATGCCGAAAACTTCAAAATGAGCCACTACCCACCTACGCTATTCGGTGTGTCCTGATTGGCGTAATAGTCCGATACCCGGGTAGTGTCTCAGTTTGAATTCAGGGGCGCGTCAGGCGCGCATGCCTTGCCCGAGCGAATTCAAGCTGAGACACTGCCGATACCCGTCGTTCATTGACAGTCCACATGAGCGACTCTAGAATCAAAACTGGGCTGGACGCAGTCACGTCCGGCCTTTCGCTTCGTCAGCGCCCAACCGGCACATGTGGTCGCATATCGCAGTGGTGGTGACGTCGTTAGCGCAGCATCCGAAGCCTGGCGGTGTAGCTCAGGTGGTTAGAGCGACGGTCTCATAATCCGTAGGTCGCTGGTTCGAGTCCAGCCGCCGCCACCAGCCTTCCATCCAACCGAAAACGTGCCAGAGGTACCTCGCTGGCTCGGGATTTCGCCAGCGAGCTCCCATCGCTGCGCTCCTCACGCCCGCTAAGCGGCTCAAGTTCGAGTCCAGCCGCCACCAATCTTAAGTCAAGGCAGGAGAATCTGTTTATTGGACCCTGGTAGTTTGCCGCTGCTTTCACGATGGAGATCCCACCCAAACCAAAGGAAGCTTGGATGGCCGCGGTTACAGTTTCAACTTGACAATCCTGAGCCGCCTTGTCAAAATCCGGCAACCGAAAACCCTCGTAGGCGCGTGAACAGGCAAAGGCTAGGTTCGCGCGACCCCTTTTCACATTGGAAGGAACTACCTATGAAGGCCAGACGTGTCCTACTACTCGCCAAACCGTTCACTTCCGTTTTCGTGCTTGCATGCTCT